>JBBRGR010000257.1:0-3983 GCA_038223815.1 Gemmatimonadales bacterium | reverse complement strand
CGGAGGCGCCCCGCCCCATGCTCTCCTGAGGGCGTGCCGCCGAGTCGGAGAAGCGCGTCGGCCACGTCGGCATAGATGGCGCGGACCTTGGAAAGCCAGGCGGGGTCCCGAAGATTGGGAAGCAGGTTGACGTGCACGTGGCCGTCGCCGGCGTGGCCGAACATCACGACATCCACCCCGACCGCGGCGCAGGCCGAGTCGACCGCGTCGAGGTAGTCGCCGAGCCTCGCCAGCGGTACACAGCCATCCTCGATCACCTGCAGCGACTGCCGACCATCGGTCAGGCCGGCGAGGCGCGGCGAGGCGCCGTGCCGGATCTGCCAGAGCCGCGCGCGCGCCGTCTGCTCCGTCGCCACTTCCACCGCGATCACTCCGGCCCCGAGCGCGGCGAGCGCCGAACGCACCGCCTCAGCGCGCGCGGCCAGTTCGCCGGCATCATCTCCCTCCAACTCGACCAGAAGCACCGCCGCCGGTGTCCCGGGGAGCGCTGCCTCCACCAGGCGCAGGAAGGTGGCATCGAGCAGTTCGAGCATGGCGGGATCGGCAGGCCGAATCGCCTCGATCGCCGGCACCAGCAGGTCGCGCGTGGCCAGTACGACGCGCAGGCCGAGGCGACAGGGCGCGATCGGCGCGAGGCGCACGGTGACCTCGCTGACGACCCCAAGGGTGCCCTCGGCGCCGATGACCATGTCGATCAGCTCGCCCCGTTGCCACCACGCGGCGAGGTCATAGCCGAAGCTGTTCTTGCGCGTCCGCGGCCACCGCGCCTCGATCGCGGTGCGATGGAGGGCAAGCAGTGGTTCCACCTGCGCGCGCCATCGCTGCACCACCGGATGCGCGCCGTCCGGGGCGACCCCACGCTGCAGGTGCAGTGGACCCGCCGCGCACTCCAGCGTGAGCGCCTCGACCCACCGTCGCATCGCGCCCTCACGCACACTGCGCGCACCGGCGGCGTTGGTGCCCACCAGACCACCGAGCGTCGCCCATCCTGCGCTCGAGGGATCGAGTGGCAATTGCAGCCCATGCGGCGCGGCCGCGCGGTGCAACTGCGACAGGGTGACCGCCGGCGAGCAGACGGCGCGACGGGTGGGGCCATCGACCACACAGCGCGTCGCCTCGAACGCGGTGAGATCGAGCACGAGCCCGTCGCCCACATTTCCCCCGTCCATGGCGCTGCCCGCTCCACGCGGGGTCACGCTGAGCCCGGCGTGGTGCGCCGCGGACAGGGCCGCGCGGAGGCCGGACAGATCGGTCGGACGGGCGACCGCCGCTGGGAGCACGCGGTAGATCCCGCCGCCCTGCGCGTAGCGGGCGCACTGTTCACGGTCGGTTCGCAGGGGGGCATCCATCCCCAAAGCTAGGCGGGGAGGGCCCGAGCAGCGCGCCGGGGTCCTCCCCCCTTGACTCCCATCGCCGTGCCGGGAGATTTCACCTCCAATGACGACACCCCGTGCTGAGCTGATCCACATCGATGTTGACCGCCGCCTCGGCCATGAATGGGACGAGTGGAACGGTCAACCGCTGCCGAACGGCGGCAACTACGATGCCCCGCCCGCGCTGTTCTTCGTCTGGGCCATCACCGCCCTCATCGTCGCGCTCGGCTTTGCGTCCTTCGGCCTCTTCCTGCTCGACCCCCGACTGGCAGAGCTGCATCCCGTCCTCCCGCTGTTCATCTGGAGCGGCTTTGCAATGCTGACCGGGCTCGCCTTCCTCTGGTGGGCGGCGATCTCGGTGACCTACCTCCTCAAGCAACCGCTGCTGCCGGCGATCCTCGCCGAGCGGGGCCTGTTCCTGCGCGTCATGCGGCTGACCTCGCGCGTGGCCACCTGGTTCGGCGTGCGCGATCGGGTCGAGAACGCGTCGGTGAAGGTCTACAACGTGCTGGCGCTGCTCCGCACCCGAAAGGTCGGCACCGGCGAACTGCTGCTGCTGATTCCGCGCTGCCTCTCACGCGCCACGCTGGACACCGTGCTGGGCCTGGCCGGCAAGTATGGCGTGCCGGTCTTCGTGGCGACACGCGGCCAGCTCGCGCGTCGCGTGATCCGCGAGCGTCGCCCGCGCGCGGTGGTCGCCGTCGCCTGCGAGCGCGACATGGTGACCGGGCTCCATGATGTGGCGGGAAAGGTGCCCGTACTCGGGCTCACGATGACCTTGCCGGCAGGGCCGTGCAAGGATGCAGCCCTGGATTTCGTGACGCTGGAGCGGTATATGCGGGCGTTTGTGGGGTGAGTCGTGCGTCGTGCGTCGTGCGTCGTGAGTCACGCCTCACCCCCCATACTCCTTCCGCAACCGCTCCATCATCGCCGCCACCTTCTGCGCCACCGGATGCGCCGCATTCACCTGGCGCTCGAGCGTGCGTCCCTCTCGTGACGGATCCGCGATGGACCGATAGACGATCTCGAGCGTGATCGCGCTGTGGTTGGGTCGGGCGGGGTCGGCCCAGGCGCGCAGGCGCACGGTTTCTTCGCCGAGCGGTCGCCGCGTCACGGGGAGGTAGCTTCGCGCATCGAACCAGGGCGTCTCGAGCCAGCCATCATCGGGCTCGGTGCGGGAGACAGGGATCGAGTCGGCATCGAGTGCCAGCGCCAGGGCGCGCATCGCCTGTGGCACGAAGAGATCCCATTCCGCGACCAGCGCTTCCGGCACCGGGGTGAGGGCGGGACGTGTCGTGGTCGGGTAGCAGGCGACCAGACCGAGCAGCACGAGCGTCCAGCGCTTCACAGGCCAAGCTCCATGGGTACCGGGGTCGCGCCGCGCCAGTCATAGAAGCCGGTGCCGCTCTTCTTCCCCAGATAGCCGGCCGCCACCATGCGACGCAGCAGCGGCGGCGGTGCGTAGCGCGCTTCGCGATACTGATCGAACATGATCTCACCGATATGGACCACGGTATCGAGCCCGACAAAATCGAGCAGCGTGAAGGGTCCCATCGGATGGCCGGCGCCGAGCTTCATGGCGGCGTCGATGTCGGCGATGCTGCCGACACCGCGCTCCAGCGCGTGCACCGCATCGAGCAGGTAGGGGACGAGCAGCAGATTCACCACGAAGCCCGAGGCATCGCGCGAGGGGATGGCAGTTTTGCCGAGGCCGCGGGCGAAGGCGAGTGCCGCATCGACAGCGGCCGAGGACGTCTGCACCGAACGCACCACTTCGACCAGTGGCATCATCGGCACGGGATTGAAGAAGTGCATCCCGAGCAACCGCTCTGGATGCTGCAGTCCGGCCGCCTGGTCCACGACACTGAGCGAGGAGGTATTGGTGGCGAAGAGCGCGTCGGCGCGGCAGACGGCCTCGAGCTGCCGCCAGAGGGCGCGCTTCGGCTCGAGCGCTTCGACGATCGCCTCGATCACGACGTCGCACACGGCGAGCGCTGCGAGATCCGGGACGAAGGTGATGCGCGCCCGGGTCGCCACGAGCGCGTCGGCGTCCAGCTTCCCTTTCTCGACCAGCTTGGCGAGCGACCCTTCGATGGCGCCGCGCGCGCTGTTCCACTGGGCGCCATTGCTGTCGTGGATCAGCACCTCGTGGCCGGCCATCGCGGCAGCCTGCGCAATCCCGCTCCCCATCAGCCCAGCGCCGACCACACCGACCGTCGTGATGGTCACTTCTCCTCCAGTGCCCTGCGGACTTCCCGGGTGATGTCCTTCACCACCTGCCCGACCTCGCGCGCGATGGCCTGGCCGCGGGGTGATGGCGTGCCGGCACTGAGTGCGGGGCGACGCTCCAGTTCGTCGAGCGCCCGCTCGAGTCCAAGCTGGGCGCGGGCCGAGATCGGGCGAAAGGCACGCGCCGTCACGACGCCGGTCCCGATCCCGGCCGCGGCCGGGAGCATCGCCAGCAACTCCGCCGCCGGAACACTCACCAGCGCGAGCAGTCCGGTGGTGATCGCCACCCCCGTCACCCCGAGTGCACTCGCGCCGAGCACGTAGTTGCGCCGGCTCTGCCGCAACGTGGCGACCAGGGCGACGTGACAGAAGCCGTCTTCG
>JBBRGR010000256.1:0-3991 GCA_038223815.1 Gemmatimonadales bacterium | reverse complement strand
AGGATGGAGCCGCCTGGGAAGGACGTAAAGAGTTGCAGGGGAGGAAGTTACCGGATTGATACGCGCGACGGGCTCAGAGGCTCGCGACGCCGATCCTGGTGATGTCGTCCACCGACAGGGTCTCGACCGTCCAGAATGGCTCCCCATAGGACGCGCGGATCAGCGATCCCGTGTGGGCGTCCTGGGTCCGGATGAGGTCCGTCAGGGGCTGGCCAGTGGGGTAGAGCTCGCCGGCCTGAAGGGTCTCGGGTGTGAACTGCGACGTGTAGCACTCGATCGCCTTCAGCTTGCGTTCGAACTGTGCGGATGTGTCCACCACGAAGGTCGGCTTCACCGCATCCTCGCGATAGGCCAACGCGTGCACCAGCTTGAATGGCTTCCACGGCTCCCCCTCGGCGGGGTAGTTCTTGAGTCCGGAGAGGAAGCAGGCGTCGCGGATCAGTTCGGCGGCGATCCGATGGTCCGGATGCCGACCGACGGGGTATGGTAGGATCACCACGCGCGGCTTGAGGCGACGAAGCTGCTCCACCAGCACGCGGCGCATCGCGTCGGTGTTCTCCAGGTGCCCGTCCGGGAGCCCGGCGTTGGTGCGCGCGGCAATGCCGAGCACCAGCGAAGCCGCCGCGGCCTCGCGCGCACGGATCTCTGCGTTGCCGCGAGACCCCATCTCGCCGTGGGTCAGATCGAGAATGCCGACGCGGCGTCCGGCATCGACGGCTTTGGCGAGGGTCCCACCGGCGAGCAGTTCGGCATCATCCGGGTGGGCGACGGCGGCGAGGAGATCGAGGGGCATGCGCCAAAGGTAGGGGTTGTTCTCGGCATTGTCATCCTGAGCGGGGCGGGCCCAACGTGGTGTCATCCTGAGCGAAGCCCCGCCCCCGCAGGGCGGCGGGGCGGAGTTGACGGACCTCAGTGAATCGACCGCTGACACGATGGTGCGCGCCTCACTCGGGATCCGGCGGCGACAGATCCCTCCACTCCGGGTTCTGCGATTCGACCAGATCAACCTTTCGCATCCGCCTCCAGCCCTTGAGCTGCTTTTCCCGCTTCAGTGCCGATTGGACGTCTCCGGTCTCCTCGCAGTACACGAGGCGATACACCTGGTACTTCGCGGTGAAGGCGTTCACGCCCCCCAGGCGATGCTGGGCGACGCGCCGGGGCAGGTTGGATGTCACGCCGATATAGAGAACACGACTGCGACTTGCAAGGATGTAGACCCAGTAGGTCATGCGAGTGCACTCCGAAAGGGGAGCGCGAATGGTCGTTGGTCGTCGGGCGGGTTTGTGGGGCGGGATTACGAGAGTCGGTTCTTTTCGACGCGGGAAGGAGGTCCTTCGACTGCGCCCGCTGCGCGGGCTGCGCTCAGGATGACAGCACGGAGAGAGGTCCTTCGACTGCGCCCGCTGCACGGGCTGCGCTCAGGATGACACGTCCGAGGAGTCTGCGCTCGGGATGACAACATCTCATCCATCATCGATCATCGCCTACTCGTGCCGTAACGCCTCCACCGGGTCCATCCGTGCTGCACGGCTCGCCGGGATCATCCCGAAGACCAGCCCGATGCCGACGGAGGCGAGCACGGCCACGACGGCGCTCCAGAGCGGGGCCCCGCTGTCGAGCTTGAGGACGAGCTTGAGGAGCTCACCGATCGAGAGTCCGACCACGATGCCGAGGATGCCACCCACGCCGGTAAGCGTGGCGGCTTCAACGAGGAACTGCCAGAGCACCTCGTTGCGGGTCGCGCCGAGCGCCTTGCGGAGGCCGATTTCGTGGGTCCGGTCGGTCACGGAGACCATCATGATCGCCATGACGCCGATGCCGCCGACCAGCAGGGCGACGCTGGAGAGGGCGATCATCACCAGAAAGAAAGCGGACGTCAGCGAGGTGATCGTGTCGAGGATCTGGTCCTGGGTGATCACGTCGAACGAATTGGGAGTCGCGGGCCGGTGCCCGCGGGCCCGTCGCAACGTGGCAATCGCGGCATCCTTGGCGACCGGGACCGAGACCCCGCGTTGTGCGAGCACCGCGATGAAGAGCGAGTTGGTCTCATCGTACTGGAAGTTCTGCTTCGCGGCGCGAAACGGGACGATCCCGCCGTCACTCGCCCCGGGTGGCTGGAAGATGTTCGCCGGCTTGGCATAGGTCCCGATGACCGTGAACGAGCTGCCCCCGATGCGGACTACGCTGCCAAGCGGATCGACGCGCCCGAAGAGGCGCTCTGCGACTTCCTCCTCCAGCACGACCACCGGTCGCCCCGATTTCAGTTCCGACTGCGAGAAGAGGCGACCGGTCAGCAGCGATCCGCCCTGGATCTCGAGGTAGCTGTTGTCGGCGCCGTAGATCATCAGCCCCTGGGACTGGATCCCTGCGACCTCGATCTTCTGCTGCAGCTGGACCATCAGCCCGGCGTAGCGGATCTGGTCGCTCCGTCGCAACGCCTCGGCGTCGGCCTCGTCGAGCACCTTGCGGGCGCGCACTTCCGGCGGGAGGCGGTCGGGATTCAACGGGATCGAGGAGAAGAAGCGCACCACATAGAAGGTCTGCGGTGACGCGTTCTCGACCGACGCGAAGATCTGCGTCTGGATCCCGTTGACCAGTGAGGCCATCACCATCACCGTCGTCACGCCGATGACCACGCCAAGGATTGTCAACCCGCTGCGCAATTTGCTGGCGCGCATGGCGTCGAGTGCCAGGACAACCCCTTCGCCGATGTTGCTGATCCGGAAGGCCATCGGTCATTCGCTCCGGAGGGCGGTGATCGGGTCGAGCTTCGCCGCGCGGGTCGCGGGATACACCCCGAAGATGATCCCGGTCGTCGCGCCGAGGAGCAGCGCCAGGCCCACCGACCAGCCGGTGACGCGCGCCGGCAGCGGGGTGTAGGTCGCCAGCAGCGTGGCGAAGGTCCACCCGACGAGGACGCCGATCAATCCGCCCAGCACGGAGAGGAGCACCGTCTCGACAAGAAACTGCCGCCGGATGTCCTGCTGGTTGGCGCCCAGCGCCTTCCGGAGGCCGATCTCGCGCGTCCGCTCGCTCACCGACATCAGCATGATGTTCATGATCACGATCCCGCCGACGACGATCCCGATGCAGACCACCGCCGGAACGACCGTGAAGAGCAGGGCGGTCAATGCGGTCCAGAAGGCGAGCAGTGCGTCCGCCTTGTCTACCGTGAAATCGTTCGGGGTGCCGGGCCGGAGCCGGTGGGCGAGTCGCATCGCTTCTTCCGCACGCGCCATCGCTGCCGGAATCTGATCGGCATCGCGCATCTTGACGGAGATGACCGTGGTGCGTCGCCGTCCCCAGACCGACTCGAAGACCGGGAGGGGCAGCAGCGCGAAGCCGTCGAACGATTGGCCTAGCGTCTGTCCCTTCGAGGCAAAGACGCCCTTGACGGTGTACTGCCGTCCGGCGATCCGTACGGTGCGTCCGATCGCCGCCTCGGCGGACTGGAAGAGCTTGTTCGCCACGTCCCAGCCGATGGCGGTCACCAGTCGGCGCCCGCGGATGTCGATGTCGTTCAGCGGCTCACCGGCCGCGATGACATAGTCCTGCACGGTTTGGTAGTCGGGGGTCACGCCGAAGATCAGTACACCGCCCACCGACTGATTGCCCGAGATGACCAGCGCGTTCGGCGTTGGCCACCCCGACTGCAGCGCGACCCCCTGCGCATCGGGGAGCGCGCGTTCCACGACCTGGGCGTCGGCCTTGGAGATCAGCGGACGCTTGGCGAGTTCCTTGATCTGGGCATTGTCGAGCAGCCCCACGGTGATCGGCGTCCGACGCACCTGGAAGGCATTGGTGCCGATGATCGCGCCGGTGAGGTTCTCCTTCACGTAGGCATTCATCCCCTGGATCACGGCAACGACGGCCACGAGGAAGGCGACCGAGACGATGATCCCGAGGAGGGTGAAGAAGGCCCGCAGCTTGGAGGTCCAGATCGTCTGGAGGGCCAGGCGGAGGGCTTCGGAGTAGGGCATGAACGGAAGGT
>JBBRGR010000255.1:0-3999 GCA_038223815.1 Gemmatimonadales bacterium | reverse complement strand
GGCGGCCATGATCCGCCGGGTGGTGGCACTGTGCGGTCTCCTCGTGGCGGTCGCGGGCGCGGCCGGTGCGCTCGCCCGCACGCCGGCGGTGCCCGACGGCTTTGACCACCCGAAGCATGCCAAGCTCTTCGTCAGCTGCGCCACCTGTCACGTGGGGACCACGGACGGACGCGCCCGGATGTTTCCCACGCCCGCGCAATGCGCGACCTGCCATGATGGGCAGGGCCTGCGTCTGGTGACGTGGCAACCACGCGTCGGTCCGCCGATCACCCATCTCGCGTTCGATCACGTCCGCCACCTCGAGCGTCGCCATCGCCGAGGGGCCGACTCGACGGGGAGCTGCAGCGACTGCCACGCCCAGGGCGATGCGGCCTGGATGGATGTGCGCGGTCCCGATGCGCCCCAGTGTCTCGCATGTCACAAGCTCCCACGCGAGAACCACTTCTCGCTCCCCGACTCGACCTGCAAGACCTGTCACGTCGCCCTCTCGGAGGCCACGGGGCTCACGCGCGAGCGGGTAGCGCGCTTTCCGCAGCCGCGCAGCCATGCCGCGCCGGATTTCCCGAGCGCGGCTGGGCACGGCAAGCAGGCCAAGGCGGTTGCCGCCGGGGAGTCGGTCGCGTTCAGTTGTGCCACCTGTCATGTGCGACCGTATTGCACCTATTGCCACGTCAACGCGCCCGAAGTGAAGGAGATTCAGGCCCTCGGATTCTATGGCCCCGCCGTGGCACTACCGCACACGTTCAACGCTCCGGCCAGCCATGCCGAGGCGAACTTCGAGTCGCGTCACGGCGCACTTGCCGGCCATGGCGCCACCGCCTGTCGTACCTGTCACACGCAGGAGAGCTGTGCCACATGTCACGTCGCGCAGTTGCCGGCCGCCGCTCGCGGGCTCTATCCGGCGGGAGAGGGCCGAGGGGAGGGGGCCGTGACGGTGGGCAAGCAGCCGTCCAGCCACACCCCGAACTGGAAGACGAGCCACGGACCGGTTGCCGCCGCGTCGGTCACGAGCTGCACGTCCTGCCACGTGCGCGAGAGCTGCCTGGCCTGCCACGTGCCCAACGCCGCGCAGCGCGGCGGATACCACCCCGCAAGCTATCTGACGCGTCACCCCGCCGATGCTTATACGCGGTCGTCCTCCTGCGCGGAGTGTCACAACCAGGGCCAGTTCTGTCAGAGCTGTCACCAGCAGGCCGGCGTCGTGTCGCAGCGCGCGCTGCTCGGCGCCGGAGGCTACCATGACGGCAAGCGACAGTTCATCGTGGGGCACGGCACCGCGGCGCGCCAGTCGCTGGAAAGTTGTGCCTCGTGTCACGTGGAGCGGGATTGCCTCACCTGCCATTCGGCACAGAAGGGGCGCGGTTTCTCGCCGCATGGCCCGAGCTTCGATGCCGAGCGTCTCCTGCGCAAGAACCCGCAACTCTGCATTGCCTGCCACGGCACGGCGATCCCCCGGCGACGCTGACGCCCGGGTGGGAACCACCACGCCGTGTCCGGCGTATGTTTCGGTGTGCCTTCATCACCCCCGGAGCATGCGATGCCCTTCGAGAAGCCGACGCCGGATGCGTTGCGTCAGCGCCTGACCCCCCTCCAGTTCCATGTCACTCAGGAAGAGGGGACCGAACCACCATTCGAGAACGAGTATTGGGACCGCCACGAGGAGGGCATCTATGTCGATGTCGTCAGTGGGGAGCCCCTCTTTTCGTCCCGGGACAAGTTCGACTCGGGGACCGGCTGGCCCTCATTCACTCAGCCACTTCGCGCCGAGGCGGTCGCGACACGCACCGACAAGAAGCTCTGGTTCCTGAAACGAACCGAGGTACGGTCCGCCAAGGGCAATTCGCACCTGGGGCACGTCTTCGACGACGGGCCGGAGCCGACTGGGCTCCGCTACTGCATGAACTCGGCGGCGATGCGGTTTGTGCCGGTGGCGGAGATGGAGCGTGAGGGGTATGGGACATGGCGCAGCCTCTTCGAGGGGCCGCCGTAACGTTGTGAAACAAACCGGAACCGCTCCCCGTGAGGTCCGCGTCCGACGCCCCGTTTCGGTGGGCGCCCGGACGCCTGACCCTTCGGAGGGATCCCGCATGTTTTTGTTGAGGTCTGCCATCCGCTCGACCCTGACGCGCGGACCGCTACTGCTGCTGGCCCTGCTACCCATGACCCGCGCCCTCCTTGCGCAGCAGCTCTCCCTCGGTGCCGGCTCTACCAGGATGGAGGGACAGCTGGGCGACGCTCAATCTGATCACGGGATCGCCGTCCGGCTCGGCGTCGACCTGCTCACTCGGACCCATCTGACCGGGGCATTTGAGGGCGTGATGGAGCGGCTCAACGAAGCCCACCGTCAGTCCACGGACAACTGCATCCTCCCCGGCGGCGGGACCGGACCCTGCTTCTTCGACAGCCGTAGCCGCGACACGGGCTGGTCGCTTGGCACGACACTCCGCATCGCGCCGGGGGACGGGCCGGTCGGCGTCGGAGTGCTCACCGTGCGCCAGCGGCAGCAGCAGCAGGTGACGGATGACGCCGGGAATATCCTGACCAATTTCTCCTTCGACGGCACCTTTCACGCCGAGGCGCTCCAGGGGCACCTCGGCGCCGGCATCACCTCGCGTCCCGCTGGGTGGCCGGTGGCGCTCCATGCCGAAGGGCGGATGACCCGGGTGTTCCACAATGACTCGGGCGGGCTTGTCGGGAACTGGAATCCGACATTCGTGGTTGGGGTGAGGCGGTAGCGCGCGGTGCAGGGGGAACGGGGAACGGGGCGCGGCCAATGGCCGCGCTGGGTGAGGGCTCAGGGATGCCACCCTCCTTCGATCGAACCGACGTCCGTTACGGCGCCTTGACCAGATTCACGGTCATGAACCCTGTGCGCACCCGCATGGTGGACGCCGGATCGGCCGGACCAGTAAACGTGCCCCTGAGATAGCTGAAGACACCCGCGGTGGGGTTGGTGGCGCTGGCCGGCACGGTCGTCGTCGCCAGCACGCCGCTCCGGGCGGCCGGGGGGAGTGAATCGGTCAGCCCCAGCCCCGCGCCGGCGACGTTGTAGGTCATCGACAGCACCCAGAAATCGGGCTGCGCCACGGATGTCCAACTCAGCGCCAACGGCTGGCCGAAGGTGATGACCTGGGTGGCCACCGGCGCCGTGAGGGTTGGCCCGGCGATCAGGGTGGCGCGCCCCTCCACCACATCGCCGGCATGCTCGACCCGGATCACCAGCTCCTGCCCCGCGGTGAGCTCGCTTCCCAGATCATGGTTGTAGCGACCCGTCGCAGTCGGCGGGAGCGTCGTGCCGTTGATCTTGACCACGGCCCCGGTGAGGGGCGCGCCGTCGCGGCTGAGGGAGAAGTTCTGGAACCGTGGCCCCATGTCGCCGCCGGCGATCCGGATCGGGCCCGGGTCGCCGCCGCCCGTCGAGTCGCTGCCGCAGGCAGCAAGGGTGGTCGACAGCAGGATCGCGGTGAAGAAGCGGGTTCGGGTCATGGTTCAGCTCCGGGGAAGCAGGGTGGATACGCCGAAGTATCGGCGGGAATGGAGTGCGCGACATACCCCCACACGTCTTACGTCTTGCGTCTCAGGTCGTCCGTCGTCCGTCTCAGATCGTACGGTCTACGTCTCACCCTCCCGCACCATCCCCGCTTCCAGCCATGGCAGCTCCTCCCGCACCACGCGCTGCGCCAGCTGGTAGGTGACGACGTCGTCCGGTCCGAACGCCTGCCGGAAGAGGTCGTCCACCCGCCGGCGGGCGTGGCGACAGAAGACGTCGGCGACGGCGATGGCCTCGCGGTTGCCGGCGCGCGCCATCGTGTCGGCGCGCGAGATCGCGGCCGTCATGGCGAACAGCTCGGCGCCGACGTCCACCAACCGGAAGAGCACCGACTGCCGCTGCTCGAGCTTCGGCCCGAAGCGGACCATGGCGTGGAACAGCGTACGCGCCAGCTTCCGTGAACGTCGCCCGACGAAGCGCAGGTGTCCCGCCAGCTTCCCGAAGCCGCC
>JBBRGR010000254.1:0-4006 GCA_038223815.1 Gemmatimonadales bacterium | reverse complement strand
GCGGAACCGCGTTCGCCATCCGCTGTGAGGCCGAGCGCTACCTCGCGCTCTCGGAATCGATTGACTTGCACCGCATCGACCCCGCCGAGATCACCACGCCAGTCACGCTGCTGGCCGTCGAAGGGGATCAACTTGTTCCCGTGTGGCAAGTGCACGAGCTCTTCGGGCGGCTTGGCGGGCCAGGCCGCGTCGTGGAAATCGCCTCGCGCTACGGCCACGATGCGTTCCTCAAGGAGGTCGGCGCGGTCTCGGAGCTCCTGACCCACGCGCTGGAGCGGGGGGTGCGGCATGCCGCGTAACCCATCAAGTTCGGCGACGCGCGCCGTGCGTGCCGGCATTGCCACCGATGGCCAGCACGGCGCAGTCGTGCCACCGATTCACCTGTCTTCCACCTATCGCTTTCCGGCGTTCGGGGTGAAGGGACGCTACGACTACACGCGCTCTGGCAATCCCACCCGTGACCAACTCGCCGAGGCGATCGCCGCGCTGGAAGGTGGTGCTGGCGCGGTGATCACGGCATCGGGCATGGCCGCCGTGACGCTGGTGTTGCAGCTGGTGCAGCCGGGCGAACTGATCGTGGCGACCCACGATTGCTACGGCGGGACGCATCGGCTTCTGACCCACCTCGCTCGGCGCGGGCACTTCGAGGTGGCCTTCGTGAACCTCAGCGATCCCGACGCAGTGTCTCCCGCCCTCGCGCGGAAGCCGCGGCTCGTCTGGATCGAGACGCCGAGCAATCCGTTGCTGCGGATCACCGACGTGCGCGCCGTGGCTGATGCGGCGCATGCCGCTGGAGCGCTCGTGGTGGCCGACAACACCTTCCTGTCGCCAGCGTTGCAGCAGCCGATCCCGCTCGGCGCCGATCTGGTGGTGCACTCCACCACGAAGTACCTCAACGGGCACAGTGACGTGGTGGGGGGCGCGGTCGTCGCCGCCACGCCGGCGCTCACCGACGAACTCACCTGGTGGGCCAACTGCCTCGGGCTCACCGGGGCGCCGTTCGATGCCTTCCTCACGCTGCGCGGGGTGCGGACGCTGCACGCGCGGATGCGGATCCACGAAGAGAACGCGCACGAGGTGGCGGTGGCTCTCGCGGCACATCCCCTCGTCGAGGAGGTCTACTACCCCGGCTTGGCACACCACCCCGGCCACCTGCTCGCAGCACGGCAGCAGCAGGGCTTCGGGGGGATGCTCTCCTTCGCCGTGCGGGGTGGCCCTGCCGCCGTCGAGGCCGTGGCTACGGGGCTCGCACTCTTCACGCTGGCCGAGTCGCTCGGTGGGGTCGAGTCGCTGATCGCGCATCCGGCGACGATGACCCACGCGGCGATGGACCCCGAGGCACGGCGGACCGCCGGGATCGGGGACAACCTCCTCCGGCTCTCGATCGGGATCGAGGATGCCGGGGACCTGGTGGCGGATCTCTTGGCGACGCTCGATCGGGCGGCAGCAGATGTGTTGACGGGGGCGGCGGCGTAGGGGCGTCGGAGGCCGGGAGCGGGGGCTCACGGCCCCCGCGTGCTGCTATCGAAGAGTGGAGGTCACGAGACCGAGGAGTTCCGCATAGGTTGCTGCACCGACGTATCTGCGGCCGTTCAGGTACCACACGGGGGTGCCGGGAAGGTCGGCCGCCTCCGCGAGCTCTAGGTGCTGCGTGACGGCAGCTTCTGTTTCGCGGGTGTCAAGGCATGCCTCGAACGAGATGGTGTCGGGTACCCCGATGCCTCGCGCAAGTCGGGTCAAATCTCTGGCCGAACCGGGGAGGCTCTTGGAACGAAAGACCGCGTCGTGGTAGCTCTCGAACCGACCCTGACGTGCAGCACACTCCGAGGCGACGGCAGACAAGTTGGCCGGGCCATCGAGTTTGCCGCCATCTCCGACGGCATGGATCCATGTCAATCCGACCTGATCGGGAAAGGTCGTTCTCAACGAGTCGATGGCGAAATGGAAGTCACGGCAAAAGCCACATCCGTGCGAACCAAACTGCACGATCTTCACTGGCGCGTCAGGAGTGCCGTATCGGTGGCCAATGCGGTACCAGGAGGCCATCTGTGCGGCTGTCGCCGTCACACGGCCGGCGTTGATAGTGCTCAGCCGTCGCCAGGCGAGCAGTGCCGCCCCGATTGCGAGAACACTTAGTTAAAGACGCGAGGGCCGGCCGGGTGATTCCCACTACCTTCCTCGAGGGCCCACTCGCCGTCATTCCGCCGCCTCAGCGAGGCCTGGAATGCGCGTGACACGGACTGCGCCCTCACCTCCCTCTGCAAGCGAGTACAGCAAGTTGTGAATAGGGTCGATGGCGATGGAGTGTGCCCGGTGGTCGAGGACGAAAATGCGCAGGAGCTTCCCCTCCCAATCAAAGACATGAATTGCCGAGGGACTTTCGGGGATGGGATGTGCTCGAGTGCCGACTAGCCGACCGGAGAAGAGCACCCATAGGTGGCCTTGGGTTCCGGTGCAGTCAAGGTATGCAAAGCGGACATGCGAACTGCCGTTCTTGAAGCTGGGCGCGCGCGTCAGCGGATTGGGCTCGGGGATCGGTCTGAAGGCGAAGGGGGCATCGACCTGCCGGATCAAGGTCCCATTCGTGTCGAGAATGTCGATCCTCCCCGCATGAAAGAAGTAGGCTGCTACCTCTTCGCCCCCTGGCCGCGCGCAGAGTTCATGACGATACGCCGACAGCCGATCGCCCCCACGAAGCCGCTCTTCTCCAAGGACGAGCGTGTCGCGGCGCAGTATCGCTCCACTGAGTGGATTGACCGCGTGGAATCGGAAACCCCGCTGAGCGGAGTCCAGAGCGGCGACCAATATAGTCCCGCTCCCAAGCACCACGGCGCTTCGAGGGGAGAGCGTGGGTATGGCAAGGGAGCGTCCAAACATGCCACCCCTCCCTGTTTGCGTTAGCCGCCGCAGCGCCATGTCCAGAAACCACGGGTCACCGGAGGAACTTCCACCGGAGACGGGCAGCGGGACCTGAGAAAAGTCACTCGGTCCCGCGCCAAGGCGACCCGACGAGCTAAGGAGTGATCGCGTCGTCACATTGAATCGATGGATGAACGGATCTCCAGAGATATCAGTGACCACCAGGTCGTCGCCGTGCAGGCGGATGCGATGAGGTCGCCCAAGGATCGGGTTGCCTCCAAACGGCTCGCTCTTCAAACTGTCTGATGGCGTGACGTGTGAATGGAGCGCAGTGGGACCGACCGGGATGCCACTGACCATCTTCGGAATGTCCGATTTGCCGCAACCGGAAAGCAGGAGCCCGAGGAGCAGCAGCGCTTGATAAGCAGGCGTGCGACAGGTCACCAACCGCACCGGTTCCAGTCGGAGGAGAGCCCAGTGCGTGGGATGTCATTGCCCATGCCGTCGCCAACCGACGCCGAGCTAGCCGAGCAGCATGTCTCGCAGATATTGTCTCGGCCGATCGGGCAGTAGCGGCGGCCCTCGAGCGGACTGTCCCCGCGTGCGCAGTAGCTGTCATCATCCGCTTGGCAGATCGCCTCGCCTTCTCCCTCGGCTGCGAATACGGTCCGTGGAAGCGCGAGAACCGTCAGCGAGAGGGCGAGCGTGAGGAGCGCGAGCTTGGTGACCAGATTTCTCGTCAGCATGAAAGTCCTCAGAAATTGTGGTGGGGAAGTGGCATGATATTGGCCGGGGGGGCGCGCGCAAGGGGGGCGCGCCATGTGGTCAAGAGGCCCCTCGGGCTAGATTTCCGGGGTGATCCTCCTCCTCAACGCCGATCTCTACGCCCCCGCCGCCCTGGGCAACCAACACGTGCTGGTCGGCGGCGGCCGAATCCTCTGGGTCGGCACCGACGTGCCGGCCCTCCCCGCATCGCTGGGCCATGCCGTCCATGACCTCGAAGGACGCCGACTGATTCCCGGCCTGGTCGATGGGCATGTCCACATCACCGGTGGCGGCGGGGAAGGGGGCCACGGCACCAAGGTGCCCCCACTCGGCCCCTCCCGCTTCACCCGCCACGGCGTGACGACGGTCGTGGGCCTCTTCG
>JBBRGR010000253.1:0-4012 GCA_038223815.1 Gemmatimonadales bacterium | reverse complement strand
GCACCGAAGCGGAGAAACTGCCGAAAGGAGATCCCGACCCCAGTGCGCGCCGCGAGGTCGAGCGTGGTGACGTTTGCCGAGGCGCCGATGGGTGTGGCGTTGCCGCCGAGGCAAGCGCCGAGCGCGAGCGCCCACCAGAGGACGGTGGCATCTCCCGGAAGGGTCGGGATGAGGCCTCCGAGGATCGGGATCGCTACGGCGACGAAGGGAATATTGTCGATGAGCCCCGACATCACCCCCGCCACCCAGAGCACCAGCAGGGCGGCGAAGAGGAGCGTTCCCTCCTGACCGAGCCCGAAGGTCGTCCGGCCCGCCTCGATGCCCGACGCCAACGATCCTGCCAGCGTGGCGATGAGGCCGGTTTCAACCGCAGCGCCGACCACGATGAACAGGAAGGCGAAGAAGACCAGCGTCGGCCACTCGATCTCGTGCTCCAGCACCCGGAGGATGCCGTGCACGCGCTCGTCATGGGATGCATCGTGGTGCCGCAGGTAGAGCACGTCCTGCACGATCAGCGCGGCGGCGGCTCCGACAGTGGCAGGCACGGCCGCCGGCATCCCGGTCACGCCGTGGGTCAGGAACCCCACGAGAATGAAAAGGCAGATGCCGCCCATCCACCGCAGCAGTGTGGGATCGACGATCGTGCCGAGCGGCGCAGCGATCGGCGTCGCAGGCGACGTCGCATTCCCCGGAAGCAGCTCGGTGCGAAAGCGCCGGCTTGCGACGATCTGCAGCAGCACCATCATCACCAGGACTGGCGCGGCGAGGTGGGTGAGGAAATCGCCGAACGTGAGCCCCGCCCCCGAGCCGATCATGATGTTGGGCGGATCGCCGATCAGCGTCGCCGTGCCGCCGATGTTGGCCGCCATGATCATCGGCAGGAGGATCGCCGGAGGCGTCACGCCGAGCTGACGCGCCATGCCGAGCGCGATCGGGGTGACGAAGATCACGGTCGTGACGTTGTCGAGAAACGCCGAGGCAATCGCGGTGAACCAGGCGAGGAGCACCATCACCCGCACGGGCGAGCTGCCGGCGCGGGCCATCAATCGGGCCACGGCCCAGCCAAAGACGCCCGTGGACTTGAGCACGCCCACAACGGCCATCATCGAGGCGAGGAGCAGGAGCACATTCAGATCGAGCGCCCGTGCGGCGTGCTCGAAGGAAATGAGACGGTAGGGCGTGAGATAGGTGATGCCCCAGACCAGCGAAACGGCGCCGAGGGCGATCAGCACCCGATGCGCCTTCTCCATCGTCAACAGGATGAAGAGGAGGATCAGAATGGTGGCCACCAACCCCTGGGAAAAAGGGTCGGTGGTACTCATCAGGAGGTCAGCGTTGGCATGCACGGGAGAAAGGTGGCGCGGTCAGGGCACCGACGCCACCGGCGGAATCAGGGAAGCCGCTGATCTGGTGCACTCCGCTGTCGCCAGACGGGGCCAATGGTACCGGCGTGTGGAGGTTTTGCCGGGTGATACGGCGGCAGTAACTTACGGCGCAGGCGTGGTGGCAGAGCGGTTGAATGCACCGGTCTTGAAAACCGGCGGGCCCGTGAGGGTCTCGTGAGTTCGAATCTCACCCACGCCGTAGTCCAGTCTCCCCTCACCAGGACGGTTTCGATGCGCGTCGCACTCCTCCTTCCGCTCGTGCTCACGCTCCCCCTCGGCGCCCAGAGCTTCGAGGGCTCCATGTCCATGCGGGTCGGCGCTCCCGATGGGACCGCGATGGACGTCACGTACCTGATCAAGGGCGACAAGATGGGGATGACCCTCACCGCCCCCGCCTCGTCCGGGCCACTCGCCGGCAACGAAATCCGCATGATCATCGATCAGAACGCCAAGACCATGACGATGCTGATGCCGGTTCCCGCCGGGATGGGCGGAGGCGGCATGCTCCCGCCTGACACCAAGGGCATCAAGATGGTCAACCCGATCGGCCCGGAGGCAGCGAGGGACGGCGGGGGCGCCCCCGAAGCGACGTACAAGAAGCTCGGCACCTCACAGACGATTGCCGGCCTCAAGTGTGACGACTACGAGTCCACCGCGGACGGCCAGACGGTGCGCAGCTGCCTCGCCTCGAACATCGGGATGTTCTCCTACCCGAGCCTGGGTGGCGGCATGGGCGGCCGTGCACGTGGCGCGGCGGCACCAGCATGGTCAAAGGGCCTCGGGCAGGCCCCCGGCTTCCCGTTGAAAGTCTGGACCGCGGATGGCACGGTCTCGATGGAAGTGACGGCGATTGATCGCCGTGCCGTTCGCGCGTCGGCCTTTGAAGTCCCGGCCGGCTATGTCGACCTCGGCGCCATGATGGGCGGTCGGCGGCCCTGAACCGCACCGCCCCGGCGCTCCTGCTTGCGCTCCTCGCCTGCGCGGGTGGGGAGCGCCCGCAGGTGGAAGCCACCCCGGGCTTCGAAGACCCCTCCGGGAACGCGGTGGCCCTGACGCGCCTCCCCGCCCGACGCATTGTGTCGACGATGCAGTCCGCCAATGAATGGTTGCTCGCGCTGGGGGCCGGAGACCTGTTGGTCGCCCGCACCGACTATGATCGCCAGCCCGAGTTCGCCCACCTTCCGTCGATCGGTGGTGGCCTCGACCCCTCCCCCGAGGCGGTGGCAGCGCTCACGCCGGACGTGGTGATCGGCTGGCGCAACCGCGCCTCGGTGGACCTGCAAGCTGCTCTCACCCCCTTCGGTATTCCGGTGCTCTCCTTCGAGACCACTGACACAACGGACGTCTTCCGACAGCTCGCCAGACTCGGCGTCTTGACGGGCCGGAGCGCCAAGGCCGATTCGCTCGCGACGCAAGTGCGGGCCGACCTCGCGGCAATCCAGCGCGAGGCGTGCACGCTCGAGGAGACCCCGCGAGACGTCCTCCTCGTCCTCTCGACCGAACCGCCGCAGACGGCCGGCGGGAGCACCTGGATGAGCACGCTCCTGGAGACGGCCTGCCTCCGGAACGTCTTTGAGGATGTCGCCACGCCGTGGCCGATGATCGGCATGGAGACGCTTGCCGCACGCCAGCCGCACTTCCTGCTGACCTCGCGGCGTGACTCCCTGGGAAGCGGACTGGCAGAATTCCGGCGCAGGCCTGGGTGGCGCGACCTGGACGCGGTGCAGGCGGGCCGGGTCCTGGAGATCCCGGTCGACCTCTTTTCCCGGGCGGGTCCGACCCTGCCCGAGGCCGCCCGGGCGATCCTCGCCGAGCGGCGACGCGTCGCCGGGAGGTAGCGAGTGGGGGCCGCCCCGAATATCTTGACCGCGCATGATGGAGCGGTGGCCGAGTGGCTGAAGGCGACGGTTTGCTAAACCGTTTTAGGGGGTAAACCCCTAACGAGGGTTCGAATCCCTCTCGCTCCGTGTTGGAATGCTGGGTGCTGTGGCGAGTATCGATGCTCGCGCAGCAGGTAAGACGGCAAAGGTGAAACGTGCCTGCGAGCGGGCAGCGTTTCACCTTTTACGTTTCACCGACGTCGCACGACATATTCTCATAGAGACCACATGTCCACTCCACGCGTCCGCTTCGCCCCCTCTCCCACTGGCTACCTCCACGTCGGCGGTGCCCGGACCGCGCTCTTCAACTGGCTCTACGCCAAGCGCACCGGTGGCACCTTGGTCCTGCGCATTGAAGACACCGACGCCCAGCGCAGCACGGCTGAGCACACGCAGGTGATTCTCGACGGCATGGGCTGGCTGGGCATCACGTGGGATGAAGGGCCGTTCTTCCAAGGTGAGTACGGCGACCGCCATCGCGGCGACGTGGCGACCTTGCTGGCCAAGGGGCTCGCCTACCGGGACTACATGACCAACGAGGAGCTGCAGGCAGAACGCGCCACGGTCGAGGCGCGCGGCGGAAGCTTCCGTTTTGATCGTCGCTCGGTGCACCTCCCGGCCGATGAGATCGCCCGACGCGAGGCCGCCGAGATGCCGTTCGCGGTGCGCTTCGCGGTGCCCGATGAGGAGATCGCCTGGATGGACGCGGTCCACGGTCGCATCTCCTGGCAAGGGCGCGACCTCGAC
>JBBRGR010000252.1:0-4046 GCA_038223815.1 Gemmatimonadales bacterium | reverse complement strand
GCGGCGCCTCTCCAACGGGATGTTCGTGGTCGCGAACAGCAAACCGCTCGAACTGCGGCTCTGTGACGCGAAGGGCAAGTTTGTTCGCCGGATTGGACGTTCGGGCAACGGCCCGGGCAAGTTCCGCGGTGACCTCCGCTTCGCGGAGGCAGGCGGCGACTCAATCGTGGTGTTCGTCAGCGGCCGGCGCCCGTCCGGCATGCCTCACCAAATCCGATTCGTGCCCGCCGCCGAGTTCGCCGCGGACGGCCCAGATGAAGACCTTGTTGCGCAACGCCGCGACCTCGCTCGAAGCGGAGTTCGCAGAGACCAAGCGCTATATCGGCAAGCCGGACGGCATGCAGCTCGACGTGCCGTCCGACATCGCCTATCGGACGCTCCGCACCACCGCCAACGGGTGGGCGGTCGCGGTGTGTGACCGGAAGTCGCCGCTCTTCTGCACCATATGGGTTGGGGATGCGACGCCGGCGGGGTGGCCGAATGGCGTGATTCGGTGTGGAGGGTGAGGTACGCAAAGCCAGTGTTGGTGGGTCAATGCCTCCTGCAAGCTTGTGGAGGTGGCGGCTCACAGCGCGATGGCGTATCCTGGCGCGCCGACGATGGTCGACGCCTCGCCGTTGGGCACGACGCTCTCCATCGTGGTGTCGTCGCAGGGCGAAGTGCTGCATCAGGCTCAGCTTGCCTCGGGTAAGCAACTCGTCCTGACGGACTCGCTGGGGCGGGTTCTCGGCGAGTTTGGTCCACGCGGCCCTGGCCCGGGCGAGGTGGTGGCTCCCATCCCGCTCGAGATTTCAGATTCCGTTGTTTCGGTTTTCGATCTCGTATCCCTTCGAGTGACCGATTGGGGACGCGATGGAACGCTTCGCCGGGTACTCCAGTTCGAGCAGCCTATCATTCCTCGAACACCGCTCGCGGCACGGTGGATCGGTTTTACTGGGTCCGCAGATGGATTCTCACCCGTCCTCCTCGACATGATCGATGGAAGGATTGTGGGCCGTCCCACCTCGAGCAAGCCGTTCTTGGACTCCCTCATGCGGTCCATGAATGGCGGCCGTTCGCCTCCAGCTGCTTCCCGATGGTTGGATGGTGTGGTCCTTGGTGACGGTATGAGCTACCGCATCGGATTTTTTGATAGCGCTGGCAAGCTACTTCGTCGGCTTGGGCGGAAACTTGGCCCGAACTACCTGACTGAGTCTCAAGTGGCGGCTGGACTCGAAGAGGCGCGTTCCACGTCTTCGGCGAGCGGGAAGCCCATCGATCCACAGTCCTTGGCCCGACTCGAGAAGTCCCTGCGGAAGCCTCAGCCGTGGTTCTCCCACACCGCCCCATTGCAGTTTGACCAGGACGGGCGCTTCTGGGTGGTCGGCGTCACACACGACTCCGTCTTCGCCGATGTGTTCGATTCCGTCGGCGGTGTCGAGCGGCACCGGCTCGATTGTCCTGGCTTCTCCGATGGATGGTCAGTCACTGGCGGCTGGCTCCCCGTGATCGGTGCGGCACCTGAGGCTGCGGAATATGCTGCGATGGTGGGCGGTGCCGGATCGTTCCCAAGCAGTAGTTGTTCGGGCGGCCCGACCGCGGCCCGACCGCGGCCCGACCGCGGCCTGACGGCCGCGGCTGACAACGGCCGCGCCCAACCCCCCACCGCTTCCCCAACCCCTACCCCCGGGGGTAGAATCCACTCTGCCATTCTGGCCGATTTCTCCAGAACGAGTGGTCCATGTCGCCTCGTCATTTCCTCTCTTTTGCCGACATCACCCGCGCCGAGCTGCGGACCCTGCTCGACACCGCGCGTGCGATGAAGCGCGGGGAATACCGGGCCAAGCCGCTCGCCGACAAGCATATCGGGCTGATTTTCGCCAAAAGTTCGACGCGCACCCGCGTCTCCTTTGAAGTCGGGACCCGCCAGCTTGGCGGTCACGCCATCTTCCTCTCGGCCCGCGATATCCAGCTCGGGCGTGGTGAGCCGCTGAAGGACATGGCCCGCGTCCTCTCCCGATTCGTCGATGGGATGATGATCCGCACCTTCGCCCACGCCGACGTCGAAGAGCTCGCCGCCTGGTCGAGCGTGCCCGTCATCAATGGGCTGACCGATCTGCTGCACCCCTGCCAGCTTCTCGCCGACCTGCTCACCGTGGACGAAGCGATCGGCTCGCTCGACGGCAAGGTCGTGGCATGGGTCGGGGACGGCAACAACATGGCCAACTCCTGGATCGAGGCCGCTGGCCTCCTCGGCTTCGAGCTGCGGATCGCCTGCCCCGAAGGCTATGAGCCGAGCAAGGCGATCTACGACGCCAACCGCACCCGGACGAAGATCGTGATCACCGAGGACCCGGATGAAGCGGTCGCCGGCGCCCATGTGATCAACACCGATGTCTGGGCCTCGATGGGGCAGGAGCACGAAGGGGCGCTGCGCCAGCAGGCCTTCAGCGGCTACGGCGTGGACAAGGCGATGCTCCGTGGGGCCGACCCCGCCGCGATCGTCCTCCATTGCCTCCCGGCCCATCGCGGCGAGGAAATCAGCGACGGTGTGCTGGAAGGGCCCCAGTCGCGCGTCTGGGATCAGGCAGAGAATCGACTCCACGCCCAGAAGGCCCTACTCGCGATGCTGTTCCCATGACCGATCTCCTCACGCAGTATCGCGCGCTCACCGGCGGTGTAGGCTCCTGGACCGCCCCGGGCATGGGCCAGTACGAAGTGACCGGCGCCGATGCACACGCCTGGCTGCATCGCCTCACCACGGCCGACATCACGCTGCTGCCGCCAGGACGCTTCGTGCACACGCTGCTGCTGCGCGATGACGCGACGATCCTCGGCCGGGTGACGATCTACCGCTTCCCGGACCAGTTGATGCTGCTCGTGGATGCCGCGCAGCGCGAGGCGGTCTGGGAGCACCTCGTCGCACGCAAGCGCGGCAACGTGCGCCTCCGCGACATCTCCGACGATGTCTGCGTGATCACGGTGCGCGGCCCCGCGTCCGCGACGCGCCTTGCGCGCCTCCTCGAGCCGATGCCTGCGGAAGGGGGCGATGTGATCCCCGCCCGCCTCGCCGGTGTCGATCTCTTTACGGCGCAGGCCACACTCGACGGCCCCGAGGGATTCGATTTCTACTGTCGCCAGCGGGATCGCGCCTCCCTGGAGTCCGCGCTCCGGAGTGCCTCCGTGGTGACTGTGGAGGAGCCGGCGTGGCAGCTCGCACGCGCGGAGTGGGGCGTCGCACGGGTGGGGATCGAGATCGATGCGGAAGACACGCCGGTCGAAGCAGGGCTCGAGGCATTGGTGGCCGAAGGGAAAGGCGCGCCCTTCCCCGGGGAGACGGCACTCGCGTCACGCCGCCGCACCGGCGCGATGAAGCGTCTCGCCGGGTTCACCCTGCGCGGCACCGCGCTGCCACCACTCGGCGCAACCGTGCGCGTCGCGGGGCATGTGGTGGATCGTGTGCGCTCGGTGATCGCTTCGCCACGTGTCGGGATCATCGGGATGACGGCGTTGCCCACGTCTGCCGAGGCGTCGGGGACACCACTCGTGTTTGAGTCGGGCGGCCGGAGTTGGTCGGGCGAAGTGGCACGGCGACCGTTCGTGACACGCAGCACCGCGTCACTGCCCGACACGGAGCCGAGCGCATGACGGTGCGCGTCGCGATTCTCACCATCTCTGACGCGGCCTCGCGAGGGGAGCGGGAGGATCGCTCGGGCGCGATCATCGCCGAGTGGGTGGGTGAGCAGGCCGCGACGCTTGCCGATCGTGCGCTGCTGCCGGACGAGGCCGATCAGATCTCGCGGCAATTGCTCCGCTGGGCGGATGGCGGCGTCGTGGACGTGATTCTCACCACAGGCGGCACCGGACTCGCGCCACGGGATGTGACGCCCGAGGCGACGCGTGCCGTGCTCGATCGCGAGGCCCCCGGGATCGCCGACGCGTTGCGTCGCGCCGGACAGTCGGCGGTCCCGACCGCGATTCTCTCACGCGGACTCGCCGGGGCGCGCGGCGAGACGTTGATCGTGAACCTTCCCGGGTCTCCCGGTGGTGTGCGCGATGGCCTCGCC
>JBBRGR010000251.1:0-4053 GCA_038223815.1 Gemmatimonadales bacterium | reverse complement strand
CAAGATGCCGAAGGAGCGCCAGTCGATCACGCACAAGTTCTCGATCGCCGGCCACGAGGGCTACATCACGGCGGGCATGTACGAGGACGGCACGCTGGGCGAGTTCTTCCTCACCGACATCGGCAAGGAGGGCTCGACGCTCCGCGGCATGATGAACGCGTTCGCGACCTCGATCTCGATCTCGCTGCAGTACGGCGTGCCGCTCGAGACGCTCGTGCGCAAGTTCAGCTACATGCGCTTCGACCCGGAGGGGGCCACCGGCAACCCGGAGATCCCGTTCGCGAAGTCGATGCCCGACTACATCGTGCGCTGGCTCGCGTCGCGCTTCCTCGACGTCGACATCCAAGAGGAGCTCGGGATCATGACGCCCGAGGTCCGCGTCCGGAAGGCGACCCAAGACGCGCTGATGCGCGGCGATACCGCCGGGCCCGTGGCGCCGGTGGAGACGAACGGCGGCGGCAACGGCCACACGAGGCCCACCGCGGCCAAGCCGGCCAAGCCGGCCAAAACCGTGGCCGCGACCTCGGCGATGACGGACTCACCCCCGGTCATCCCGGCCAAGCTGGTCGGCCTCGACCTGGGCCCGGCCTGCTCGGCCTGCGGCGGCATGATGCAGCGCACCGGCAGTTGCTACACCTGCTCGAGCTGCGGCAACAACACCGGGTGTGGTTGATGCGACCGGCTGGCAGTCGTCAAGATCCGTAGCGCGTGCCGGCGGCCTGGCCCGCCGGTCGACTCGACCGAAGGTGTCCGTGTTCGATCAGGTCATGGCGCACAGGCCACTGCGCAGAGGAAGCCCGACAGCTCGCAGGGCGACTACGAGGGACCGCGCGCGCGGTTGATAGATCGCTCTACCTATGCGACCATGCGGCGCATGGCGACCACGGCGGCGGGAACCAGAACGCGAGACCGCATCCTGTTCACGAGCGCGGAGCTGTTTCGCCGCCATGGCTATGCGGCCACCGGGCTGAAGCAGGTCACCGCGGAGGCCGAAGCGCCATTCGGCTCGCTCTACCACTTCTGGCCCGGTGGCAAGCAGCAGCTCGCTGACGAGGTGCTGCGCACCGGTGGCGAGTTCTTTCTCGCGCTCTACCGCCAGATAATCGACGACGCGCCCGACCTCGTGACCGGGGTCCGCGACTTCTTTGCCGGCGCCGGCGAGACGCTGGTGGCGACCGGCTACGCCGACGCCTGTCCGATCGCGACGGTCGCGGGCGAGGTCGCCAGCAGCGACGAGGTCCTGCGCCGGGCCACCGCCGAGGTATTCGAGCTCTGGCTCGGCGCGTTCGCCGCCGACCTCGGGGGGGCCGGAGTCGCGCCGCCGCGCGCACGGTCCGTCGCGTTGTCGACGCTTGCGCTCCTCGAGGGCGCCTTTCTGCTCTGTCGCTCGCTGCGCAGCAGCGAGCCGATGCGGGCGGCCGGGGAATCGGCCGTCGAACTGATGTCCACTGCCCTGGAGGTTCCATGACCAACGCCCACAGGCTCCTCGCCGCTACCGCAGGCGCCACCGGCGCGCTCGCCGCTCGCGCTCTCCTCGTGCGCGCGCTGCGACTCAAGCTGGGAAGCGACATAGCCAAGCTCAACACGGGCGACTATCGCCCCCTCCTCAACGGCTACGCCGACGACGCCGTGCTCGTGTTCAACGACGGCCGGCACCGCTGGGCCGGCGAGCACCGGGGGCGGGCGGCCATCGAGCGCTTCCTGCAGGACTTTACGGCGGCCGGCCTGCAGGGCGAGCTGAGCGAGCTGCACATCGCCGGGCCGCCGTGGGCGCTGACGATGATGGCGCGCTTCGACGATCGGGCGACCGGCCCGGACGGTGAGGAGCTCTACCGCAATCGCGTGGCGATACTGGTGCGCACCCGCTGGGGCAAGATCGTCCGCCACGAGGACTTCTACGAGGACACCGCGCGCATCGAGGAGCTCGATCGCCGGCTCAGTGAGCTCGGCATCGCGCCTGTCGGCGAGCGCGAGCCGGTGGCGGTCTGACAACTCGGCCGTTCGGCTTCGGTTCACTGCCTCCCAGCAGGGTGACGGGGCTACCTCTTCGCCCGCGGGACCGCGCGGAGCCCTTCGCCCTGCTCAGTCGACAGGGGCGTAGCGGTGGTGCAGCATGAGATCGTTGCCGTCCGGGTCGGTGAACAACGCCATGTGGCAGACCCCGGTGTCCATGATGTCGCCGGCGAACACCACGCCCTTTGCCTCGAGGTCCGCGCGCGCTCCCGCGACGTCGTCGACGTGCAGCGCGGGATGGGCGTTCTTCTGCGGCGCGAATTCCATCCCGAACTTCTCGGGCTCCCAGACGCCGAAGCAGGTGTCTCCGGCCCAGAACTCGAATCGCCCGTGCTCGTCCGGTCGCAGGCCGAGCGTGTCCACGTAGAAGCTGCGCGAGCGCTCCGCATCGCGCGACGGGATCCCGATGAAGTCCAGCCCGCCGATCACGCGCCGAGCTTAGCCAATCCTCCGAGTGCCCGGACCCTCGGCCGGCAGGTATGCCATCGACAGTCAACCGATAACCCGGCTCAAGCGAAGGCGCCGCTTCGGCCCCCCGCTGCGTTCTGGGCCCATGACGTTTTCTGTGAGCTGTCAGCCCGCAGTCCGTGACCCTCCCGGCGAGACCGCGGTGCGCATCGGATGCGCCCGGCGATCAGCCGTCCCTCAAGGCTGATCGAGCGCTAAACCGGGATCCATCGATAACGGTGGAACCCGGCTAAGCGAGCGCCAGGGGCTCCGCGGCGGGGTCCCTGGCGCCGGCGCCCGGCTCAAGCCCGCGGCCCGGGGCGTCGATGGGTCCACAGGTCCGGTCTGGAAGTTCTGCGACTGGGCTGAGCCCTCCTTGGCAGCCGCCGACACCACGCATCCCCCGCATCCGCGCACGATCTCCTGGCTTGGAGCGTCGTCGCTGGCCATGGGCGGATCGAACCAGATGGTCTTCCTGGCAGCGGCCCTGATCGCTGCGCAAGGAAGCGGCGCAGTCCCGATCCTCATCGTCGGCGTGCTCCTCGCCTGGGCTGCCGCGCCGGGCTGGACCGAGCTCGTGCTGATGTGGCCTGACCGGGTCGGCGGCATCGCGGGCACCTGCGCCGAGGCCTTCCGGCCGTACAGCCCGGTGCTCGCCAACCTCACCGGCGTCTGCTACTGGTGGGGCTGGGTTCCCACCTGCGGGTTCACCGCGATCCTCTCCGCCAGCGCGCTCCACGCCTGGTACCTGCCCTTCATCCCCATCACGCCATTGGCGGTGGCCATCGTCGTCGGGTTCGCGGGCATCAACCTCCTCGGCGTGAGGACGCTCACGCGAGTGGCGATACCGATCGCCATCGGCGCGGCGTTTCTCGCGATGCTGTCCGCGATCATCCCGGTGATCGGCGGCACGGTGGACGTGCACCGGGCGGTCTCGTTCCACCTCGAAACGCCCTTCGACGGCGCGTTCGGCGTGCTCACGTCGGTGATGGCTGGCCTGTATCTGGTCGGTTTCGCGGCGCCGGCCTTCGAGGCGGCCGCATGCCACGTCGGCGAGATGAAGAACCCGGTCCGCAGCCTGCCACGCGCGATGTTCGCGAGCGGCGGGATGGCCGGCCTGTTCTTCATAGTCCTGCCGCTCATCTGGCTGGGATCGATCGGGTCCGCGGGCATCGGCGGTGACCTGACCCACACGCTCGGTCCCACCTTCGCCCCGCTGCTCGCGGGGGGCGCCAAGGCGGCCGCGGTGGGGTTCATGGTCGCGAACATGTTCATGGGCACCATGCAGCCGCTGGCCGGCGCCTCGCGCACGCTGTCCCAGCTGTCAGAGGACGGGCTCCTCCCGCGCAGCTGGGCGCATCGCAACCGCAACGACGTGCCGTGGGTCACCACGCTTCTGACGGCGGGCCTGGCGATCGTGGCGCTCCTGCTCGGCGTCCCCACGTGGATGATCGCGGCCGCGAACTTCGCCTACCTGATCGGCATCGGACTGCCATCCGTGGCGGTGTGGCTGCTGCGACGCAACCAACCAGAGCGGGCGCGCCCCTACCGCGCGCCGCGAGGGACGATCATGCTCGGCGTCGGCTCGGCGGC
>JBBRGR010000250.1:0-4054 GCA_038223815.1 Gemmatimonadales bacterium | reverse complement strand
AAGTCGTTCAGCTGGAACCGGTTGGCGGCGAAGTACGCGGTCCCCTTGGCATGGGGCGAGGCCTCGATGATCGAGACCCGTGCCCACTCGGGAAGATCCGGCGGCGTGACGCGCTCCCAGCTCTGGCCACCGTT
This sequence comes from Gemmatimonadales bacterium, assembly GCA_038223815.1. Lineage (GTDB taxonomy): Bacteria > Gemmatimonadota > Gemmatimonadetes > Gemmatimonadales > GWC2-71-9 > Palsa-1233. The sequence continues at coordinate 3,920 of JBBRGR010000250.1, read as the reverse complement.
CTTCGTCAGCGCGATCACCCCATCATCCGATCCGGTCCAGAGGACACCCTTCTCCACCGGCGATTCCGAGATCGTGAAGACGGTCGCGAAGTACTCCACGGACGTCTGATCCTTGGTGATCGGGCCACCGGACGGCCCCAGCGTCTTGGGATCGTTGCGCGTCAAGTCCGGACTGATGGGGATGAAGCGGTGGCCTTCGTCCGTCGACTTGAAGACGACACTCGATCCGACGTAGAGGGTGTTCGGATCGTGGGGTGAGATGACGATCGGGAAGGTCCATTGCATGCGATACTTTGCGTCGATCGCGGAGTGGCCCATCGGGTTCAGCGGCCACGGGTTGATGTCGCGCTCGAATCCGCTGGTGACGTCCTTGCGAGTCATGTACCCGCCGTAACTCCCGGCGAAGATGATATCGGGGTTGTCCGGCCGCACGGCGATGTAGCCGGATTCGCCGCCGCCCGCGTCATAGAACTCGGCATACTGCGTCCCGCGTGCGCCACGGCTCGATCCGCAGAGCGTGCTGTTGTCCTGCTGCGCGCCACAGACCCGGTAGGGGAAGTGATTGGTGGTGGTGACATGGTAGAACTGGGCGGTCGGGTAATCGACGTCGGTCCAGCTCCGCCCGCCGTTGAAGGAGACCTCGGCGCCACCGTCGTTGGCCAACACCATCCGGTTGGGGTCGTTCGGGGCGATCCAGAGATCGTGGTTGTCGCCGTGGTGATTGTTGAACGAGCGCGGAAAGGTCACGCCGCCGTCGTCGGAGCGGAACCAGTCCACGTTGAGGACATAGACCGCGTTCTCATTCCTGGGATCGGCAAAGATCCGGGAGTAGTACCAGGCCCGCTGGCGGAGCTTCCGCTCGTCATTGATGCGCATCCAGGTCGCCCCGGCATCGTCGGAGCGAAAGACGCCACCAGAATCCGCCTCGACGACTGCCCAGACCCGCTTCGGGTTCGCCGGCGACACGGCAATGCCAATGTTGCCGATCACGCCCTTCGGCAGTCCGGGATTGCGGGTCAGCTCGTTCCACGTGGCGCCGCCATCCGTGGTCTTGAAGATGCCGCTGCCGGGCCCGCCGCTGTTCAGCAGCCACGGCTTCCGGTATGCCTCCCAGAGGCCGGCATAGAGGACCTCCGGGTTGCTCGGGTCCATGACCAACTCGACCACACCCGTCGAATCATTGCCCGGTCGGCTGAGGATCTTCTGCCAGGTCTTGCCACCGTTGATTGACTTGTAGACACCACGGTTCTGGTCCGTGGTGCTGAACACCGGTCCGAGCGCTCCCACGTACACGATGTCGGGATTCGTCGGGTGAATCTTGATCCTGGCAATGTGGCGGGTCTCGACCAGTCCGAGATAGCTCCAAGTCCGGCCGCCGTCGGTGGTCTTGTAGACGCCATCGCCGTGGGAGGTATTGCCCCGGATCGGATATTCGCCGCCGCCAACATAGACGATATCCGGATTGGACTCGGCCACCGCCATGGCACCGATCGTCCCGCCGAAGTACCGGTCGGACATCGGCGCCCAGGTGTCACCGCCATCCGTGGTCTTGAAGACCCCGCCGCCGGTGGTGCCCATCCAATACTCCTGGGGGCGCGACGCCGAGCCGGCCACCGCCACCGATCGGCCCCCGCGCTGGGGACCGAGGTTCCGCCACGAAAGGGCGCCGAACGCGCTGGTGTCCACCGTCGCTTGCGCCGAGAGTGTCGCCGGCAGCGCGGTCGCCAAGGCAAACAGCGTCCAGACCAAAGTGCGAGTCATTGCGGTATCCTGGATCAGGAGAGTGTCGGGGAACGACCAGTGATCGACGTGCTTCAGGGCCGCGCCGTCTTGGCCACCGGCCCGTTGAACCAGATGCCGTTGGGCGCCTCGGATCGAGCGGCCGGGATATCCGGCCAGCCGTCGCCGTCGAGGTCTGCCATCGCCCCAGACGATCAGATTCTGGCCACCATCACGGTGGGGGACAAAGAGGTCGGTCTTGCCGTCTCCGTCGAGGTCGGCGACGACGGTGACCGTGGCCGACTCCGTGGCGATCGCCTCGCAGCTCGGGAACGTGCCGGTGCCGCTGTTGAGGCAGACAAAGCTGGGCTTCGGGGCAGCCGGATTGCTGCCGCGATTGGCCACGATCAAGTCTGGCCGACCAACAATGCGCTGCCGGCCAGCGCCATCATGCTGCCCAGGCGGGTGGGTGTCATGGGCGCACCCGCGCGCTGCACTTGATCTCTACCCGCGCGGCGGCCCGCGGCAGGGCCGTGACCGCCACCGTGGCCCGGACGGGCGGCTCCCGCGGGAAGAAGCCCAGATAGACGGCATTCATCGCCGCGAAGTCGGCCATGTCCACCAGAAAGACGGTGCACTCGTCCACGTCGGCCATCGTCGCGCCCGCCGCCTGAAAGGTGGCCTTGATGTTGTCGAGCGTCTGGCGCGTCTGCGGGGTGATACCCCCGGCGATGATCTCCTGCGTGCCGGGCACGACCCCCGTCATCCCCGACACGAACGCGCGATCCCCATTGCGGACGGCCACCGAGTAGACGGGCACCAGCGGCGTGATGCCGGGGGGATTCACGACCTGGCGTCCACCATCGCGTGCACCCCCCGATGACGAGGTCCGCGCCGGCACGACGATCGGCTCGAACCAGGTGGGACGAAGGAAACGACTGGTTGGCGAGGCGGCCGCGACTTCCTGCTGGAATCGGGTCTGGTCGGCCAGGCTCGCGGCCGATGGATTCGGGTTGCCGTAGGCATCGGCGTGGGTGGGCATGACCAGCGCGGGGTGGCCCAGGGCACGCAACAGGCGACCGGTGAAATCGTGGATCTCAAGCCGCTGACTGTTGGCCCCCACCAGGGCGATGTCGGGGCGCAGACCGGTCATCTCGCGCTCGAGGAAGTTCATCGAGCCCATGATGAGGACTTCGTGACCCCCCAGGCGCAGCAGGTACGCGAGGCTGCCGCCTTCGACGTACTGGCCGCGGCGCAGCGGCGCACGGAGTCCGCGCGGTGCGGTGCCGACCAGGCCTCGGCCGTTGTTGAAGTATCGCTTCTGGTCGAGGGCGCTGTGGATACTGGGAATGACGCGCAGCGAGAATGTTCCGAACGCGTAGTCCTCGCCCCCGATCACCGTGATCAGCGCGCTGTCGGGCACGCCATAGGCGCGTGCCAGATTGGCCGCCGTTTCGGGACCGACACTCACGGCGCCCGTTTGCCGCGCGATGTAGCCGGCGTCGAGCGCGTGATCGGAGTGCCCGTGGGTGATCAGGATATAGTCGGCACGCTGGATGTGTCGGTTGATCAGGGCGGTATCGGCCGGATACGGGTCCTCCGGGCTGATGACCGGTGCCGGCACGGATGGCGTCCAGCGGGCAAACTGTGTCAGGAACGGATCGACCAGAACGATGGTGCGCCCGTCGGTGATCTCCCACCCGGCGTTGCCCAGGTAGGTCAGGCGGATCTCACCGGGGGCGAGGGTGGCGGTCGCGGACATTGGTCGCGGCTGTTGGGTAGCAGCGGAGCCCGAAACGGCCAACGTACAGAACAGGCCGAGGGCCAGCGTAATGCGACGATTCATGGTGTCTCCCGAAGAGATTGAGGCCTCAGCCCTTCCGCGTCTTCCCCACTTCGAGCACCGGCTTCCCCAGCACCGTCATGATCGGCTGCACCCCGAGACCGGGCGCGCGCGAGGCGGCGAGGCGACCATGATTCCGCTGCGGCGCGCCGTCGGCAAAGGCGACGGTCACATACGAGTTGAAGTCGGTCGAGGAGAAGAGGAAACGCTCCGGCGTGCTGTGCGCCAGGTGTGCAATAGCTGCCGTGGTGATGTCGCCGCCCCAGGTGTCCTCGATCGTCATCGCGATGCCGAGCGAGACGCAGAGGTCACGGATCTGGCGGGCGCGGGTGAGGCCGCCAACCTTCGAGATCTTCAG
>JBBRGR010000249.1:0-4060 GCA_038223815.1 Gemmatimonadales bacterium | reverse complement strand
CCCTTCCCAGCCGATGAAGGACACCGGCAGCGACGCCCCGAGAATCAGGATCAGCATGAAGGCGACGAAGAGGTTCAGGTACGCGAAGTACCTCGCGAACCCCGTGTCGGCGTGCATGTAGCCGATCGAGAAGAGGTGGATCAGCGAGCCCACACCGGTGACCACCAGCAACAGCACCACCGAGAGGCGATCGACCTGGAGCGCAAGATCGATCGACAGGCGCTCCGTGACCGGCATCCAGTGCCAGAGGAGCACCGTGACCGGGTCCCCGGTGCCGGCGGTCATCTCGCGGAAGATCGCCAGCGCGACCGCGAACGCGGCAACCATCACCCCGACGCCGATCGCGGAGACCAGCCCGCGCGCCTGCGGGCGCCGGAATGCGAGGATCCCGTTCGCGGCCGCCCCGAGCAGCGGCAGCAGAATCGTGAGCCAGACGAGGGACGTCACGCCTCAGCCCTTGAGCAGGTTGAACTGCTTGAGATCGACCGACTGCACGTGTCGGAAGATCGCGAGGATGATGGCGAGACCCACCGCCGCCTCCGCCGCGGCCACCGTCATCACGAAGAAGACCATGATCTGCCCGCTGGTGCCATGCACCTGCGAGAACGCCACCAGCGCGAGGTTGACCGCATTGAGCATCAGCTCGATGCACATGAACACCACGATCGCGTTCCGACGGACCAGGACGCCGACGAGGCCGAGCGCGAAGAGCATGGCCGAGAGGGCCAGCGAGGGACCGAGAAGCATCAGAGCCTCTTCTTGGCGAGGACGACCGCGCCGATCACGGCCGCCAGCAAGAGCACGGAGGTGATCTCGAACGGGATCAGGTAGGCCTGAAAGAGCGGCTCGGCAATCTGGCCCACCACGCCGCGGGGGTCAGGGCCGGTCGCCGTCGCGTGCGGGAAGACGTAGGCCGGGATGGCCAGCGAATCGGGCATGGTGGAGAGCTCGCGGGCGAGCCGCTCCGGACTGTAGGCGCGCAGCGCGACCAACTCCGCGAGGAGCACGGCCGACACCCCCCCGGCGAGCAGCCACCCCGGCCACCGCTTCCATTCCGTGGGCATCGCATCGACGTTGAGCAGCATGATCACGAAGAGAAAGAGCACCATCACGGCGCCCGCATAGACCAGTACCTGGATCACCGCGATGAACTCGGCGTTGAGCAGCACAAAGATCCCGGCCAGGGCAAACATCGTCGAGACGAGCCAGAGCGCCGACGCCACCGGATTCGCGCGCGTGATGCACAACAGCGCCGAGAGCACGGCCCAGACCGCAAAGACGCCAAAGACGACGGTGACCGCGGTCATCTCATTCCCCCCGCGGGTCGGACGGATCCCACAGCGTCGACACCGGATGCATCTGGGCCGACAGGCGTTCGAGGTCGTACACGAAGCGGTCCCGGGAATACTCGGCATTCTCGAAGTGCACGCCGACGTGGATCGCCTCCTCCGGGCAGACTTCCTGACAGTAGCCGCAGAAGACGCAGCGGAACTCGTCAATCTCGTAGATGAGGGGATAGCGGTTGCCCACCTCGTCCTCGCCCGGCACCAGCTTGATGCAGTTGGCCGGACAGATCTGCGGACAGAGACCGCAGGCGACGCACTTGGAGCGTCCCTGTTCGTCGGTCAGCATCCGGTGCGTGCCGCGCCACCGGGTGGCGATGCGCCACTCGTCGGTGCTGCGCACCTCCGGGTACTGCATCGTGACCCGCGGCTGGAACATGTGCTTGAAGGTCAGGGCCATCCCCTTCAAGGTCGCGCGGATGTAGGAGACGTCCTGCTCCGGGCGGTGCATCACCTTGACGCCGATTGCCATCAGCCCTCCACCGAGGCGCGGGCAGGCCGCACCGGACGGCCGACCGCGCCGACGCCCCGCACGACCCTGCCGCGATCCAGCACGAAGAAGAGAAGCCATCCCAGAATCACGTTGATCCCGAACAGGGCGAAGGCCTGCCGTCTCGGATCGCTCCACCCCAGGCCACGATCAACGCCCCAGAGGGCGCCGGCCGTGACCATGATGTAGCCGAGCGCCACGGGCAGGAGCACCTTCCATCCCAGCGACATCAGCTGGTCGTACCGGAAGCGCGGCAGGGTCCACCGGATCCACATGAAGAAGAAGATCCAGAAGAACATCTTCGCGAAGAAGAAGAGATGGGTCACCATCGTCTGGGCGACGCCGCCCTGTTCGTCCCACGTCGTGAACGGGATGTCCCAGCCACCGAAGAAGAGTGTGGCGAGCATCGCCGCGATGGTCACGATGTGCGAGAACTCCGCGATCATGAAGAGCGAGAACTTCATCGCACTGTATTCGGAGTGATACCCTGCCACCAGCTCCGACTCGGCCTCGGGGAGGTCGAACGGCAGGCGATTGGTCTCGGCGAACCCGGCGATGAGGAACACGAAGAACGAGATGAAGAGCGGTCCCACGAACCAGAGGCCGGCCTGCTGCCTGGCGATGATCTCGCCGAAGCCGACGTTGCCGGTGACCAGCAGCACGGGGATCAGCGAGAGGCCCATGGCGACTTCATAGGAGATCATCTGCGCAGCGGCCCGGAGTCCGCCCAGCAGCGAATACTTGCTGTTGGACGCCCAGCCGGCGAGGGCAATGCCGTAGACGCCGAGCGACGAGAAGGCGAGGACGAAGAGGAATCCGACCGGCAGCTCGGCGATCGAGATCGACATCGGGCCATCGAACGTCGCCCGCCCGAGGAGCGGGAGCGTGATGTCGAACTGCAGTGGCAGCGGCGCCGCCAGCGGGATGACCGCCAGCAACATCATCGAGGGCACGAATGACAGCGCCGGTGCGAGGGTGAAGAGCAGCCGGTTGGCACCCGCCGGATTCGTCTCTTCCTTGATGAAGTTCTTGATGCCGTCCGCCGCGGGCTGCAGGATGCCGAACGGCCCGACCCGATTCGGCCCTGGTCGGTTCTGCATCCAGCCCGCCACCTTGCGCTCCATGAGCGTGATCAGCGCGACGCCGACGAGCAAGACCGTGAAGATCACCAGCAGGCGGATCACGGAGACGAGCAGAAACCCCTTCATCTCTGGCGTCATGCGGGCACCGCCGCGGGACGCACCACGCGACCCGAATGCCCGAGGTCGCGGTGCGTCAGGCCGCCGAAGGGCGCGAGTGCCCCGAACGCCTCCGAGGCCGTGGCCGGGGCGACTCGCACGGTGTCGGCCAGCGCCCAGGCCTCCGCGGCCACCCGCCACGCTGGCCAGGCCATCCCGGGCGCAGGCCGGGCCGGGAGGAAGCGCTGGGCTCGGCCGTCCCGATTGATGTACACGCCCTGCTCCTCGACCATCGTGGTGATCGGCAACTCGACCACCAGATTGGCGAACCGCGGGTCCGGCACGGTGGCGAAATGAACAACCGCACCGGCCGACGCCACCACATGCGCCTCCGCCTCGTCCAGCACGACGTCCACCAGCAGGACCACGGCGGCCGTCGCAGCCGCGGCAACTGCGGCGTCCCACGGCGCGTCCAGTCCCAGCAGCTGTGCGCCGGCGAGATTGGCGGCGCGCTCACGCCGGAGCGCCAGATTCGGGATGGACCCAATCGGCGCCTCATCCCCGCAAGGCACTTTCATCGCGGCGGTCGCAGACGTCCCGCCCACGAGATGCTGCACCCACCCGAGCGACTCGCTGGAGAGCCGTCCTCCGAGCAGCACGACCACCGGTCCGGCGACGTCCCGGAGCAGACCCGCCAGACGCTCCAGCGCGACCGGCCACTCCACGGCACGGAGTGCTGCACCCTCCCGGACCCGGGGCGCCTCGCACCGGTCGCCGCGGTTCATCCAGCGATAGTCGGCGCGCCCGGTGTCGCAGAGGAAGTGTCGGTTCACATCCAGATTGGCGCGTGGCCGGAGTCGGACCACCATGTCGTCCCGCGTGTCCACCATCATGTTGCACCCCTGGGTGCAGCCCGGGCAGACCGAGGCACTCTTGTCGAGATCCCACGCCCGCGCCTTGTGCAGGAAATCCTTGGACACCAGCGAGCCGACCGGGCAGAGATCCACCACGTTGCCGGCCCAGGGGTGATCCAGCATCGCGCTCGGATC
>JBBRGR010000248.1:0-4061 GCA_038223815.1 Gemmatimonadales bacterium | reverse complement strand
GACGCGCCGCGCCCTGGGATGCGCTGCATCGCGAACTGGCGCAGGCCGATCTCGCGATTGTCGCCACCGGCGCACCGACCCCACCGGTCCGCCGAGCGTCGCTCGAGTTGAATCGTCGTGTTGCCGGACGTGACGCTCATGCGCTGCTGCTGATGGACCTTTCGATGCCACGCAACATCGAGCCCGAGGTCGTCGGTCTGGCGGGCGTCACCCTCATCGATCTCGACACCATCCAGACGCCGGTGCATGCCGCCGAGACGGCACGACGCGACGCCGTTCCCGAGGCCGAGCGGATCGTCGCCGACGAGTTGCGGGGATGGCGCGAGTGGGTCGGTGAGGCGCCCGCGCGTGCGGCGATTCGCCCGCTCGCCGAAGCGCTGGCGGAGGTGTGTCGGCGCGAGGTGGCGTGGGTTGCCGGTGAGGACGCGGCGGATCGTGCCGCCGATCGGATCGTGGCCAAGCTCATGGCCAGGCCCATGGAGGCCCTGCGCGCCTCGGAAGCGCGCGGGGGCTCCGACGCGGCGGTCGAACTCGCGCAGGCGCTTCAGGCACTCTTCGAGGAACGACCCGCGCGACGAGAGCAGGGACGAACACTCCCGGCCCTCTCGCGGAACCCGTTGTGAGTCTGCCACCGCGTCGCGTCGGGACGCGCGCCTCGGCGCTCGCCCTCTGGCAGACGGAGCGGGTGCGCGAGCAGCTCGCGTCGCGCGGCATGGCCACCACCCGCCTGGAAATGACCACCACCGGCGACGACGTCACCGATGTCCCGCTCGCCCGGATCGGGTCGGTTGCCCTCTTCACCCGCCAACTCGACGACGCGCTCCTGCAGGGTCGGATTGACCTCGCGGTGCATTCCCTCAAGGATCTGCCGTCGCGACTGCCCGAAGGGATCGCGCTTGCCGCCGTGAGCGAGCGGGAGGATCCGCGCGATGCGCTCGTCGGACGGGATGGGATGACCTTCGACCAACTTCCGGAAGGGGCGATCCTCGCGACCAGTTCGCTGCGCCGGCGTGCGCAGAGCCTCCGCTGGCGTCCGGACCTCCAGATCGCCGATGTGCGCGGGAACGTGCAGACGCGACTGCGCCATCTGGCGGAAACGCCCGCCTGGTCGGCCACCCTGTTGGCGGCCGCTGGCCTCCTGCGTCTCGACCTGGATCATCACATCACCGAAATGCTTCCGATCGCGCGCTTCCTTCCGGCGCCGGGGCAGGGTGCCCTGGCCGTGACCGTGCGCAGTGACGACGACGCGACCCGTGCCGCCGTCCTGGCCGCGGTGCACGACGAGCGGACCGGGTTGGCGACGGCCGCTGAACGTGGCTTCCTCCGCGCCCTGGATGGCGGGTGTCAGGTCCCGATCGCGGCGTTCGCCGAGGTGACGGCGGTTGGCGGCTCCTGGCGAATTGCGCTGCAGGGCCGGGTCATCGCGCTTGATGGCGTCACCGCGATCGAGGGTCGCCGTGATGCCTTGGTCGGCGACGCCGTCGACGCCGCGGCGGTCGGCCAGACGCTCGGTGATGCCTTGCTGGCGCAGGGTGCGGGGCCGCTGCTGGCGTCGGCGCGCCGCGCCGGTGCGTCGACGTGAGTGCCCGCCTCCTGGTGACGCTCGCGGCGGGTGCCTTGCCCGGACTCGAAGACGCGCTCACGGGAAGCGGGTTCACCATCCGGCGCCAGCCCCTCCTGCAGCATGAACCCATCGCCCCCAACCGACCACTCCACGACGCCATCGCCGCGGGCGAGTGGGGCGCCATCGTGGTGACCTCGCCGCGTGCCGCCGCGATCGTCGCCTCGGTCCTTCCGCGGGAGAGCGACGTCGCCGTACCGCTCTGGGCCGTCGGCGCGGCCACCGCCGCACCGCTGCAGGTGGCCGGGTGGCGAGTCTGCACGGGCCCTGGGGGCAGCGCCTCCGCCGGTGCCGCCGAGGCGCTCGCGGGTGCGATGCTCGCCGCCATGGTGCGGGGTCCGGTGCTCTTTGTGGCGGGTGATCCCCACCGGCCGGATCTCGCCGCACGCTTGGCCGACGCAGGCGTCTCCGTCACGACCGTGCTCGCCTACCGCAGCGTGCCGGTTGCCGATGTCGAGTTGCTTGCCGCCCTCGATCGCGCCGATCTTGTCGTGGTCGCGAGCCCGGCGCTCGTCGCGGCCCTCGCCGCGCAGGGTGACGCTGCGATGCGTGCGGGGTATGTCGCGATCGGCGCCACCACCGCGCAACAGGGTCGGGCGCTGGGCCTCGTGCCCGTGGCCACTGCCGATCAGCCCTCCGTTGCCGCTGTCGCCGATGCCGTGCGTCGCGCGGCGCGAACTCTTGCCTTGGGATCCTGACCCCAGATGAACGATCTCTTTCTCCGAGCCTGTCGTGGTGAATCCGTCGAGCGTGTCCCGGTCTGGATGATGCGGCAGGCCGGGCGCTACCTCCCCGAATACCGGCGCGTGCGCGAACATGCCGACTTCCTCACCATGTGCACCACGCCGGAGCTCGCCGTCGAGGTGACCCTGCAACCGGTCGACCTGATCGGTGTCGATGCCGCGATCATCTTCAGTGACATTCTGGTGGTGCCGCAGGCGATGGGGATGGCCCTGACCGTGGACGAGGGGATCGGGCCGGTCTTCCATGCGCCCCTGCGCCACGAAGCCGATTTCGGGCTGCTCCGCGACTACGATCCCCAGGAGGGTCTGGGATACATGCTTGAGGCGTTGCGACTGGCGCGCCGCGCCCTCAATGGACGGGTCCCGCTGATCGGCTTTGCCGGTGCGCCATGGACGCTGGCCTCCTACATGATCGAGGGGCGTGGCACGAAGCAGTTCACCAAGGCGAAGCGGTTGCTGGTCGAGCGCCCCGATCTGGCGCATGCGCTCCTCGGTCGCCTTGCGGACGCCGTCGGGGCGTTTCTGGTCGCGCAGGTCGAGGCTGGCGCGCAGGCCGTCCAGCTCTTCGATTCCTGGGCCGCGGCGCTGGGCGAACGGGACTTCCGCGAATTCGCACTCCCCTACCTCGCGCGCGCCGTCGCGCACGTCAAGCCGACCGGCGTGCCGATCATCGCATTTGCGCCCGGGGCGGCGTGGGCGCTGGAAGAAATCGCCGCCGCCACCGGGGCCGACGTCCTCGGCATCGACTGGACCCTCGACGCGGCCACGGCACATGCCCGGACCGAGTCGCTCGGCGTCTCACGGCAGGGCAACTTCGACCCCTGCTGGCTCTACGCGGAGCCCGCCGAAATCCGACGTCGCGCGCACGGCATGTGCGCGGCCTTCGGGGGCCAGCGGCACATCGCCAACCTTGGCCACGGCATCCTGCCCGATGTGCTGCCGGCGCACGCCCGCGCCTTCGTCGAGGCGGTGCAGGAGTGGCGACCGGCATGAACGGCAGCTTTGCGACGGCAGCCGAGCGCTGGATCGCGGGACTCCATGATGAGATCTCGGACTACGTCGAGCGACTGGACGGACGTGCGCGCTTTCGCGAGGATCAGTGGGAGCGCCCTGGTGGGGGTGGGGGGCACACCCGCGTCATGGTCGATGGCGCCCTCTTCGAGAAGGCTGGCGTCAATCGCAGCGTGGTGCACGGCACACTCCCCGCCACGGCGGTCGCGCGCCTTGGTGGCCACGCCCCCGAAGGGGACGCCGCGCAGTTCTTCGCGACCGGCGTCTCGCTGGTCATGCATCCGCACAATCCCCACGTCCCCACCGTCCACCTCAACGTGCGCTACTTCGAGCTCTCCACCCTCGAGGGCCACTTCCTCGATGGCTGGTTCGGGGGCGGGACCGACCTGACGCCTTTCCTGCCCTGGGAGGAGGATGCGGCCGACTTTCATCGCGTGCTGAAGGCCACCTGTGACGGCCACGACCCAGCGCACTATCCGCGATTCAAGGCGTGGTGCGATGACTATTTCGTCAACACCCATCGCGACACGGAGCGGCGTGGCGTGGGTGGCGTCTTCTTCGACAATCTCCGCCCGGGCGCGGATGGCCTGCCCGCGCGCGAGCCACTGCATGCCTTCGTCCACGCCATCGGGGCCGTCCTCCCGTCGGCGTACGGCCCCATCGTCGCGCGTCGGCGCGGGTTGCCG
>JBBRGR010000247.1:0-4087 GCA_038223815.1 Gemmatimonadales bacterium | reverse complement strand
GCGGCTCCCGCGATCTGGTCGGGAGCGTAGTCGCCTCCCTTGACCAGTACCTGGGGATTGAGCTCGGACACCAGCGCGGCCGGTGTGTCCTCATCGAACACGACGACGCAGTCCGTGCACGCCAGCGCGGCGAGCAGCCGGGCGCGGTCTGCCGCAGGCACCAAGGGGCGATCCGTCCCCTTGCCGAGCCGAGCCACCGACGCATCGCTGTTGATGCCGATGATGAGGACGTCGCCGAGGGTCCGTGCCATCTCGAGGAGATGGACATGGCCGGCATGGAGCAAGTCGAAGACGCCATTGGTGAAGACGACGCGACCCGATTGGGTGCCGCGCCACGCGATGGCCTCCACACGGTCGAGGATCTTCGGCGCGGTATCCACGGGCGGGCTCAGGGCCCCTCGACGACCTTCGGCGCGAACTTGAATGTCTTGGGCTCAAGCACGGGCAACTTGACGGTGACTTCCCAGCTCGTCGAGATCGTAGTGCCCGTCGGCTGCTCGAGGCGGCGAATCACGATCTTGCGCGCCGACGGGGGCAATTCGAGGGTGTCTGCCACGGCCCGGAGCCGCACAAGGATTGCCGAGTCGCTCAAGGTCGAACCAAAGCGAGCGGCCGTCTGCATCTCGTCCCTGAACTGCTGGTAGCGAAACCATGGGCGGCCCAGGGTGATTCCGACCCAGAAGAGCACGCCGAGAATGGCCAGCGCGAACAGGCAGCCGAAGCCACCACCGCCCCGGCGGGGATTCGTCTCGGTCACCATTGGGATTGCGCCTTGTCCACGATTGTCGTCACCAGGAGCTCCAGTGCCTTGCGTCGACCATCGGCTTCTCGGCCGGGCTCATAGTCGCCGCGCGCGGTGAGGGTGCGTTCCTGAAAGAGCATTCGCCCATCCTTGCTTGCCACCATTTCGATGGCGATCGTCACTTCCAGCTGGCGTCGCGTGACCTGTACGGTTCCCTGTGCCCCACCGGCGAAGGAGGTGGGGACGTCGGGCTCGTACCGGGTGATTCGGCCACGCACCACCACGTCGGCCTTCGCCTCGGTGGCGGCGCGAAGACCGAGCCGACGCTCGACCGCCTCGCGCACGGCGAGGTTGACCTGCTGCCCAAGGGTAGCATCGGAGGTTTCGTTCTCGAACGGAAGGACCGCGACGGTCTTGATGTCCGGCGGGAGACCACCACCGGACTTGAAGCCGAAGCTGCAGCTCGTCAGCAGCAGCGCGAGGAGGCTACAACGAATCGCGCGGCGCATCCCAGAGGTCCGCCGGGAAGGAACCCGGCCGTGTCAGGCGAGTGAAGCTGAGGTCGAGCCGCGCCGGCCCACCAGGCACATCGAGTCGCGACTTCACCACGGCACCATCGGGTCCGAACGTGGTGGTGACGAGGCCGATGCGCCGCCCTGCCTGGCGCACCTCGGCCCGCAGCTGGATCGTCCCGGTCTTGGTGCGCACATAGTCCACGGTGTCTCCCCCGCTGACGTAACGCCACGCCGTGATCCGTTCGTCGTCGAGTCCGCGATATTCCGCCGCACCGGCCGGAGGCCGGGCACGACCGAGCATGGCCCAGAGCAACGGATAGCTGGGGACCAACTTCTCGACCTGATCCTGAGGCTGCACCCAGCGTGCCGAGTCGCCGACAACCACGGCCGCGCCGCGCCCGGCGCCGAGGGGTCCACGGAAATCGAACCGGAGCGAGTCCCCTCCGGCGATCGAGGCGCTCCCCTGCCCTTTGGCGGTGGCCGACCGCTTGTCGGTAAAGACGAAGCGGAAACGGATCTCCTGATTGCCCGGCGGCGCGGTGGCGGCCGCCCACTCTCGCACCTGCGATTCGCTCACTGGAAGGAGGCCTGCCGGCGCAACACGGGCCGAGCCACCACCACAGGCAGCGAGGATGGGGAGGATCAGCAGGGCGCGGAGACTTTGCATGGTCCGCAAGTTCGCCCTGTCGCCCCGCCGACTCAACCCTGCCTCATCGATGGATGCTCCGGATGAGGTCGCCCTGCGTGATCCGGTGCAGACCGGTATACGAGCCGACGACCTTGCCGAAGATGGTGTATCGGGCATCCAGGTGGGGCTGGGGCGACAGGGTGATGAACCACTGGCTCCCGCCGGTATCCGGTCCGGAGAGCGCCATGCCGAGCATCGGCACGTCGTAGCGGCGGCGATTGAACTCGTCCCGGATGGACCACCCCGGCCCGCCGCTGCCCGTCCCACTCCGGTCGCCATCCTGAACCACGAAATTCGGGACGACCCGGTGCCAGCGATTGCCATCGAACCAGCGCCGATCCACCAACCGAAGGAAGTTCGCGACGGTCAGCGGAGCCTCCTTGGGGAGCAGTTCCACCTCGATGGTGCTGCGTCCCTCCAGCTCCACAATCACCCTGGGGTTTTCGCGTGCCAGGACCAGCGTGCGGACCAGCGTGCGATAGTCCTCGATCGAGCGGCCCGTGACGATCGGGGTGGCTGGCCCCCAGCGCTCGGCGAGCGCGGGCCAGCTGCGGCTGGCGTCGCGACGGAGCAGGGGGTCGCTCGGCGGGGTGAAGAAATCGCGACGCGTGGGATCGGCGAGTCGCTCGATCAGGTCGGGGGTCCGACGACCCAAGCCCGCCAGCGTCCCGAGAATCGCTTGCTGGGCATCCCGCTCGACGTCGGCGTTGCCGAGCCGCCATGCGGCGAGCAAGCGGTCCAGGTCGTCGGGCTGTGCGCTGGCCCCCAGGACGCCCGCACCGGTCGCCCGAACCTCGGCGGCTGGATGCCGGAGCGCCGCTCGGGCCGCCGCGAGCACGGCCGGATCATTGCGAGGCCGGGCGCTCCGCCAGGCCGAGAGCGCGGTCGCGTGCACGCGCGGATCGGAATCCTGCATGCCGAGGCGGAAGATCGCCTCGTCGCTGCCGAGGATGGCTCCCCACCCCTCGAGCGCGGCCATCCGCTCGCGGACGTCCGGGCTCGCGCGCCACGCAGCAGCGCGCGGCCCGAAGCGCGCCGTGTCAGCGCGTGCCAGGCTGCCCAACGCCGAACGGCGCATCGCCCAGGTCGCGTCGCGCCGATCGAAGAGCGCATCGAGCGCCGAGAGCGCGACAGCGCCACGGATCTCTCCGAGGGCCATGGTGGCCTGCAGACGAACATTGAGGTCCCCATCGGCGAGCAGCCGGACGGCGATGTCGGCCGTGGTGGTATCGCGCCAGGTCGCCAGTGCCTGCAAGGCATGGACCTTCACACCGGCACTGCGATCATCGGCGGCGCGGCGCAACTCCGCGAGGACGAGCGAGTGTGCCAGGCCCGCGCTGTCAGCAAAGGCCCGGGAGAGGGCCCGCACCGCCGTCTCGCGCACCAGCGGCAGCTTGTCGCGTGCCGCGCGGAGCAGCCCGTCCCCGGCCGCCGGGGGGCGCAGCCGCGCCAGCGTGTACGTCGCCCGCCAGCGAAGGTCGTCATCGGCGTGCAGGAGGTAGGGGAGGATCCCCGGGATTGCCGCCCGACCACCGAGCCGCCAGGACTCGAGGATCGCGGTCGGCAGCATGTGCGCGCGCCTGGCAGCGGGTAGGACCGTGCGTCCGGCGATGATCTCGCTCAATGCCGTCGCGGCACCCTGACCCCCGACGCGCGCCAGGGCAGCGGCCGCCTCCGCGAGTGACGCGGCGTCGAGGCTGTCGGGGCCCTGGAGGCGGGTCAGGATCGCCGGCGAATTGGCACTATCCGCGAGAAGACCGAGGGCGAAGAACGCATCGGCAACCACCGCGAGGTCGCGATCCCCAAGCGCCTCCACCACCAGTGGGGCGCCGCGACGATCACCGATCCGCCCGATCGCCATCATCGCACTCCGGCGGACCACCCCGTCCGGATGCGCGGCGGCGCGACCAAGGAGCACCGCGTCAAAGACACGACGATCCTCGGCCATGAGAATCGGCGCCAGCGCCTCCACCAGCGCCGGATCCTGCCCGGTCAGCGGCACGAAGGCCAGTGGGGTCGCGGCGAGCGTCAGGAGCAAGGTCACCAGGCGCATCAGAGGCGTACCGGGTCAGGGAATGGTTGCAGTCGCCCCTCGAGTTCCACCGGGAGTCGACTGAAGGAGAAGGTGGTGTCCATGACGAG
>JBBRGR010000246.1:0-4117 GCA_038223815.1 Gemmatimonadales bacterium | reverse complement strand
CGGGGACGGCCAACATCGTATCGTCCTGCATCGGGTGTACTCCTCGTCGGAGGGCTGCTTCAACAGCCCGTTGGTGAAGGGAATTCACCGACAAGGATGCACCCGATTTTCACTTTTCTACAGCTATAGGGACATTACCCGATGAAACAGGGAATGATCGTTCTTGCGTCGCTCGCCATCTCCGCCTTTGGTATGAGCACGCTCGCTTCGGCGCAGGAGACTGAGGAAGGTCTCTGCACTTGGTCGACCCCTTTCACTGGGTCGTGCATCTTCGGCGACCCGATCGCTGCTTGTGAGGCCACAGTGGAAGATGAATGCCACAATTCGCACTGGAAGGTCACCCAGGCGAATTGCTCCTCGGGCGCGGGGACTGTGACCTGTTTCGCGAAGTGGGTCGACTGACCACTTGGCAGGGCGCTGCGCGAAGCAGTCGGGATGTAGGCGAGACATGGTGATCTCACAGGGGCCATAGGCCGCGAATGACTGAGGTGCGGAAATGGGGTCAAATAGTAGGGTCCGCGACATCGTAGCGACGGTATCTACCGTGATTGCGTCGCTTGCAGCTCTGACCATCGCGGTCGTTGTGGTACGCCGCGAAATGTTCGGAGGTCGTACCGAGGACGATGTTGGACCTGTCGGAATAGTCGAGCCAGTGGCAAATTGGGATGAACTGGTCCGCGGTGGTCATCGGATAGGCCCGGAGCGAGCAACTGTCACGATCGTCGAGTTCGGAGATTTCCAATGTCCCGCGTGCGGTCGCTTTCATAGCGCGGTGCTGGGAGTTCTGGCCAAGTATCCCGCGGACGTCGCACTCGTGTATCGTCAACTGCCACTCGAGGACATTCACCCGGTCGCCTATCCGGCGGCGAAGGCGGCATTCTGCGCGGCGGAGCAAGGACGATTCGGCGCGATGCATGATGCCTTATTCCAGAGCCAAGCCGATCTTGGGAGTCGCTCCCTTCTGTCATTTGTAAGCGAAGCGGCCATCAGGGATTCGGCTGCCTTCAGTACCTGCCTTGTAAACGCTGAACGCATCTCCTCCATTGATTCTGACATTCAGCTCGCTCGCACGATGAACCTGCGTGGAACCCCGACAGTCATCATCAACGGGATGCTCTATGCATCCGTACCGGATAGCGCGCGGCTGGAGCGGGTGGTTGCATATCTTCGAGGTCGAGGAGCACGCGGTGAGTGATCAGGAAGCCCCTCACAACCATTTGGCAGGGTTGTCGCCTGTTGTGCGCCTTGTGGCGCGAGCGGGCTTGTGCTTGGCCATGGTGACTCTGCTTCGTGTGCCGGACGGGGTCGCGCAGGTAGGGGGAGCAACGGCAACGAGCCTCGTCAGGATCGACGGTGAGCAGGTCAGCTTCAGCTATTTCACCCACTTTGCGGCATCTACGGCTGGCGTGTTGGCGGTCGCCCAACAGCAGGACGGCATGGTCCTCTTCTTCGGCCCGAACGGTGCGCAGATCGGCAGCTTCGGGCGTAAGGGGGAAGGGCCCGGAGAATTCCGGGCACTCAACGAACTGGGCTGGGTGGGGGATACTCTCTGGATTCTGGACAATCGACTGAAGCGGGTCACTTTCCTCTCTGCTCGTGGAGCGTTCATTCGGAGCAATCCCGTTCCGACGAGCCTGCTCCCCGGAGCCGGGCTCAGAGCGATTGGCGAGCTACGCGCTCCTCGAATGCTGGCGGCATTTCCTGATGGCACCTACCTGATGCGGGCGGTGCGCGTGGTCGAAGCGCCAGCTGGCGCAGGGCCAGCGGTTGGTGGAGTACGTAACGCGCTGCTGAAGGTCGGACAATCGGGTGAGGTACAGCGCGTGATCGTCGAGGAGCCGGAGAATGCCTGTCGACTGCGAACCCAAACGGCCGAAATGATTGTCCCGCTTTGCCCCGAACCGATCGTCGCCGTTGCACCGAATGGAAATCGAGTTGCCATTCTCACCATGAAGGTGGACGGTGCCAAGAGTTATTACTCGGTCGGGGTGATAGGCCAGGCCGGTGAGACCCTATTCTCTAAGCGCTTTCCAGTTGTGGCCGAAGTAGTACCAAAGGAACGGCGTGATACGATCCTTGCCGAAATGCGCGCGGGTGACGCCGTTTTCCGGCGGATGCTCGGTACCATGAGCGTTGCCAGGCACTTTCCTCCGGTGTCTCGACTTCAGTTGGCTGCGAATGGCGATGTCTGGGTAGGATTGCCAGCCGTGACCGGTGCGCAACGTCGAGCTTGGCACCTGATTGACAGTGACGGCCGCGATCGTGGGAAGCTCTGGATGCCGCGCGCAGCTGGACCGTTCGCCCCTGAGTCTCGTGGCATGTGGACGACGGATGTGACTGTTGATGGACTCGAGAGCATCGTGCTCTACCCCAAGCCTGGCAGGAGGTGATAGGCACCTCGCGGGGGAATCGGCGACCCTTGGTGTGTTCAGCTGACTGCACGATGCGGCCGTCGGGCCGTGATCGGATGCCCCCCTCACCCCACCCGCTCCCACCTCCGCTTCGCCTGCCGAACGCGCACATGCGTCGAGTCCAACTCGCGCGCCATCCCCTCATATCCTGAGCGCAACAGTCGCTCCGCCTCCACCCGGAACGCCGCGCCACGCCGTGCCAGAATGTCGCCAAGCATGCTCTCCCCTTGCGCCACCGCCCAATGCGTCGCCGGGAACGCCGCCCGCCGGAGCCGGAGCCCCTCGCGCGCCGAACGCTCACCACGCGCCGCGTCGCCCAGCTCGGCTTGGCACCAGCCCAGAAAGAGCAGCGCCGTGTTGAGCGACGCGTCGCGCTCGCTCAACCCCTTTGCGCGCAATGCCACGATCCGCTCCGCCATCGGGATCGCCTCGGCGCAGCGCCCTGCATCGGCCAGGATGTTGATCCGCATCCGCTCCGCCGCCAACGTCCCCGGATTGTCCGGCCCGAGCGCAACCCGATAGATCGCGATCGCCCGCAGCGCCACACTGTCCGCCTCGGCGTACTTCTCCTGAAAGAGCAATGTCCCCGCCAATGGCTGCAACGCATTCGCGACGCGCATGTCGTCGGGGCCACGCACCCGCGTGAAGATTGCCACCGCTTCCCGCAGCCGCGGCTCCGCCTCCGCATTGCGCCCGAGCGTGGCGAGTGCCGTGGCGTAGTTGGTGAGTGCCACCGCCGAGCCACCGTCAGGTCGCAACACGGCGAGTCGGTTGACGACCTTGGCGTAGAGCTCTGCAGCCTCGGCAATCCGCCCCTGATCGGAGATCGCGTTCGCGAGATTGTTCATCCCCTGATAGAGCTCGACCGAATCGATCCCGGGGATCTTGCCGTACATCACCAGCGACCGCCGGTAGAGCGACTCCGCCCGCTCGGGCGAGCCGATCTCCGTTTCGAGTCCCGCCAAGTTGTAGAGTCCGTCAGCTCGCTCACGCAGCGTGAGGCGATCACCCAGCGAATCGTGCAGCCGCACGGCATCGAGCATCAACGGCTTGGCACGCTCGTAGAGGCCCATGTCAATCAGCGTCGAGGCGAGGGTGTTCTTGATCGCCGCACGCAGGTCGGGTGCGTTGGCAAACGAGGTGTCGATTCGCGGAATCACGAGGTCGATCGCTTCGAGCACCGTCGTCTCGGTGCCAGCCTCCTGGGGCTTCGAGGTCGAGAGCACGTCCTGGAAGAACTGCGTCACCTGCGCTGTGCGCTGCTGCTCCAGCACCGCGCGATCCCGCTCGGCGCGCGCCACGCGAGCCTGCTGCATCGAGACGATGGTGCCACCTACGAGAGCGAGAACTGCAAGTACGCCTGCCGCGACGGCAACGCGATTCCGACGCGCGAACTTGCCCACCCGATAGCCGAGGGTGTCGGGCTGGGCCATCACCGGGAGTCCGGTGAGGAAGCGCTGCAGGTCGTCGGCGAGTTGTTGCGCGGTCCGGTACCGGCGCTCCGCCTCGGGGCGCAGCGCCATCAACACGATCGAGTCCACATCCCCCGCCAGCGCGCGGCGCAAGCGCACTCCCGTGTCGTTCTCCTCGCCGGGCAGCGGCTCCGTCGTGACGGCGCGACTCGGCGCCGTTGGCACGCCGCGGTCGATCAACGCAGCGCCGCGACTACTCGGTGCGAAGGGGCGCACGCCGGTCACCAGTTCGTA
>JBBRGR010000245.1:0-4137 GCA_038223815.1 Gemmatimonadales bacterium | reverse complement strand
TCGGGGCCCGCTCGGCCAACTGGCGCTGCACGCGACCGCGCGAGTCGGCATCGGTCACCCGCGCGAGCGTTACCAGGGAGTGCGGCGCGCGCTCGAGGGCGCCCGGCGCAAAGACGACGAAGAAATTCGGCTCGAAGCGTGCCCAGTTCACCTGACGAAGAGACGTCACAATGCTGTGGACCGCAACCCCCTGCACGTCCCAGACGATCCGGTCGTCGAGGCCAACGCCCAGCTCAGCCGCCAGATCGGCTTCCACCGAGATCTCGACCGGGTCGGCCTCGGAAGTCCCCTGCGCGCTCGGAGCCGCCGCAAACCAGCGCCCGACCGTGACCCGCTCGGCCGGCCCCATCTCGGAACGATAGGTGGAGCGGTACTCCCGACGAAATGCCCATCCCGCGCCGCCGCCTCCGCCGCCCCGTCCCGGGCGACCCCCCGCCGGGGCCTCGGCGGCGCGGGTGCTGTCCGCGCCGCGGGTCGCCGGCGTCGTGCGGCTGCCGACCCCCGCGCTGTCCGCCACGGTGGTGTCCTCGGCTGCTTCATCCTGGGGCTCCCGCGCGAGCAGCCGACTGACCGGCTCCCCCTTGACCATGGTGATCCGCATCGGGACGATCGGCTCGAAGGTCGCGGCCGGGAGCCTCTCGCTTGCGAGTGCCGCGGTGACGGCCTCGCGCTGGTCAGGCTGAATATCGAAGAGCACCAGATTCGGACGGCCGGATTCTCCGCCGCTGTCGAGCGTGAGATCGCGCAGAAGATTGTGCTGCGCGGTGAAGAGCGTGGTCAGCAGGAAGGCGCCGAAGCCGAGCGCGAGCACCACCGTCACCGTCTGGTTCGCGGGGCGATGGAGGTTGGCGATCCCCTGCCGCCAGAGATAGGGCCAACTCGCCGGCGTGAAGCGCCGCGCGAGCGCCATCAACCCCAGCGACGCGAGCCAGAGGATCAGCAGCGCGCCTCCGATCCCTGCCGAAAACCAGGCGCCCTGCACCAGCGAACCCACCTGCACCGCCGAGAGGCCGACCACGCTCGCCACCAGCACCAGGGTGGCGAGCATGCGCAGGATATCCCAGCGCGGGTGTACCGGGGCCACACTCCGGCGCAGTGTGGCAAGCGGCGAAATCTCGCGGATCCCGAGCAGCGGCAGCAACGAGAAGATCGCGGCGGTCCAGACACCGAGGCTCATCCCGATCGCGATCGCGCGTGCCGATGGCAGCACTCGGACCGAGACCGGAAGGAAGTCGGCGAGCACAAAGGGCAGCGCCTGCTGCAGCCCCACGCCAAGGAGCGCCCCGAGCGCCGAGCCGAGGAGTCCCATGCCGATCGCCTGGATCAGGTACACCGCGAACATCTGCCCCGAGGTCGCTCCGAGACAGCGCAGCATCGCGATGCTGTCGAGTCGCTGGCGGATGAAGACATGTACCGCGCTGGCGACACCGAGCCCGCCAAGGAGAAGTGCGGCGAGGGCGACGAGGCCGAGATAGTTGCCGAGTCGCGTGAGGGCATTGGTGAGGTTGTCGCGATCATCGGCGACGGTGCGCACTCGCACCCGAAGCGTGCGCAGGTCAGGGCGTGCGGCCTTCGCGAGTGCTTGCGCATCCTGTCCTGCGCCGAGCTGCACGAAGGCTTCGTGTTCGACGCGCGCGCCGAAACCGAGCAGTTTGGTTGCCGGGAGGCGTGAGGTGGCGATGAAGACCCGCGCCCCGAACGCCATCTGCAGGCCCACGTCGCCGGGCACATTGACCACGGTGCCGATGATCGGGAATCGCCCTTCGCCCACCGAGAGGGTGTCGCCGATCTTGGCGTCGATCGCGGGAAGCAGCGAGGGATCGACCAGCGCGCCGCCCTCCTGCAACCGCCCCCAACTCCCGGTGGGGGAGGTCTCGATGGTGCCGTAGTAGGGCCAGCCGGGGTCCACGGTGCGGAGCTGCACCAGACGCGCGTTGCCGCTCGTGGGGATGTACGCCATGGCCGCCAGATTGACCGACTGCGCGATCCTGGTGCCCGGCAGCGCCTGCAGCGAGTCGAGCCACTTGGTGGCCTCGGGGATTTCGCGGAGCGGCTTGCGGCCGCTGAAGGCGAGGTCGGCGCCGAGCAGGGCCTGCGCCTGTTCGCCGACCGAGACGGTGAGGTTGTCGGTGCAGGACTTGAGCGCCACCCACGCGCCAACCCCGGCAGTGACCTAGGCCGTGTGCAGCAGCAACTTGCGCCGCGCGGGGCGCGCCTCGCGCAGGGCGAGGCGCAGCACGAAAGCGGCAGAGGTCATTGGCTGGTGTCCGAGACCATGGCGCCGTCGGCGAGGCGGATGGTGCGCCGCGCGAGTGCTGCCAGTTCGAGGTCGTGCGTCACCAGCACCAATGTCGTCCCGAATTCGGCATTGAGGGCGGTCATCAGATCGACCACGATGCTGCCGTTCTTGGCGTCGAGGTTGCCGGTCGGTTCATCGGCAAAGAGAATCTTGGGTCGAGTCGAGAAGGCGCGGGCGACGGCGACGCGCTGCTGTTCACCACCAGAGAGCTGGCTCGGGTAGTGATGGCCGCGTGCCCCGAGGCCGACGCGCTCGAGGAGTGCATCGGCCCGCGCGCCTGCGTCATCGGCACCGGCGAGCTCGAGTGGCACCTGCACATTTTCGCGGGCCGTGAGCGTCGGGATCAGCTGGAACGACTGGAAGATGAAGCCGACCTTCTCACGGCGGAGTCGGGCACGATCGTCCTCGCCAAGCCCGCCAAGATCCACCCCGTCGAGCAGGACCCGGCCATGGCTCGGCCGATCGAGGCCGGCGAGCAGGCCGAGGAGCGTGGTCTTGCCGCTCCCGGAGGGGCCGACGATGGCCAGGAAGGCGCCACCGTCGAGGTGAAAGTTGATATCCTTCAGGACCGCCAGTGACCCATCGCCCGAGGGGTATTCATGGCCGAGGGACTCGCAGGTGAGCATGGACAACTCCGAAAGGGGCAGAATCTGGTGCGAATGACGAACTCTCAGACATGGTACCGGCTTCCCTGGGTCCTCGGTTCCCTCGCCGCCTGCGGCGGATCAGCGGCGGAGCGTCCAGAGGCCGGAGCCCTGAAGCATAGCGGCGTCCTGGTCGCCGAGGCGCCTGCCCCGTCGCGGACCGAGCGCCCGACAATACTCCTCGTCGGGACCTCACTCACGGCCGGGCTCGGCTTGGATCCGGCCCAGGCATGGTCAATGCACATCCAGGAGAAGGCGGACTCCGCCGGGATCGACGTCCGTGTCGTCAATGCCGGCGTCAGTGGCGAGACCTCCGCCGGCGCGCTCCGCCGCGTCGATTGGCTCTTCAGCCAGGGCCCGATCGCCGTACTGGTGGTCGAGACGGGGGCCAATGACGGGCTCCGCGGGCTCTCCGTGGACTCGCTCCGCGCGAACCTCGACGCCATTCTGACGCGCGCGGAGCGACTGGTCCCGAAGCCGGTGCTGGTCGTCGCTGGCATGGAGGCCCCGCCCAACATGGGGCGGACCTATACCGAGGGCTTCCGGGCGGTGTTTCCGGAGGTTGCCAAGGCTCACGGGGCGATCTACCTCCCCTTCCTGCTGGAGGGGGTCGCCGGCGTCGAGCGCCTCAATCAGGCCGATGGCATCCATCCGAATGCAGCCGGCGCGCGCCGCGTGGCGGACAACGTCTGGCGCGTGCTCTGGCCGGTGTTCGCAGAGTTGAGCAAGGGTCGGTAGGGGCCGGGGCGACGCAGGCCGGGGCGACGCAGGCCGGGGCGAATGGCGTCGATCGGCGAGAGTCGCGCAGCCCGGAGCGCCGGATAGATCCCGAAGACCAGGCCCACGAGGATGGCGGAGGACGCGCTGACAAGAATCGGCGCCATGGTGAAGGCGGCGCGCACCGGGGCGTCGCTCATCGAGCCGATCAAAGCCGCCAGCCCGAAGGCCCCGCTCACGCCAAGGATCAGCCCGATCAACGAGCCTGCACCGGTGATCACGACCGATTCCGCCAGGAATTGCGCGATGATGTCGCGGCGCTGCGCACCCACGGCGCGCCGGACCCCGATCTCGCGGGTCCGCTCGACCACCGCCGCAAGCAGCACGTTCATGATGCCGATCCCGCCAACGAGCAGGGAAATCCCGGTGATCGAGCCCATCAAGAGCTTGGCGATCAACATCCCCTTCCGCACTTCC
>JBBRGR010000244.1:0-4156 GCA_038223815.1 Gemmatimonadales bacterium | reverse complement strand
GCCGGCCATGGCGCTCGTCGTGGCGTTCTTCCGGGGGGCGATGCGGTCCGCATTCCGCGATATCCGGGGCGCCGTGGCGCGGATGAATGGCGACCTGCAGGAGTACCTCTCCGGCGTGCGCGTGGTCCAGCTTTTCCACCGCGAGCGTGCGGTGGCCGAGGCGTTCGGGACGGTGAACCACCGCCATCGGGATGCGCAGCTGCGATCGATCACGCTGTATGCGCTCTTCTTTCCCGTGGTCGAGGTGCTGACCGCGGCGGCCGTCGCGCTTCTGCTCTGGCACGGCGGATTGCGCCACCTCGATGGGGCACTCACGGTGGGGGTGCTGGCAGCGTTCATTCAGCTCGTCCGCCGCTTCTTTCAGCCGTTGCAGGACCTCTCCGAGAAGTTCAATCTGCTGCAGAGCGCGATGGCGAGTGGCGAGCGGATCTTCCTCGTGCTGGACACGCCGATCGAAGTTGCCGAGCCTGCCGAGCCGCGCGCGCTCCCCGAGCCACCGCGTGGCGAAGTGATCTTCGAGGACGTCTGGTTCCGCTATGCGCCGGAGGGTCCCTGGGCACTCCGCGGCGTCTCCTTCCGGGCGGCGCCGGGGGAGACGGTCGCCCTCGTGGGCCATACCGGGGCGGGGAAGAGCACCATTCTGTCGTTGCTGCTCCGCTTTCATGCTCCTTCGAGGGGGAGGATTCTCCTCGATGGGGTGGACATTGCCGCAGTGTCGCATGCCGACCTGCGCCGCCGGCTCGGGCTGGTCCCCCAGGACCTCTTCCTCTTCCGCGGGGACCTCGACCGGAACCTCCGTCTCGATCGCCCGATCGCCGAGCCGCAATTGGAGCAGGCACTGCAGGCCGTGGGGGCCGACCTGCTGGTCGAGCGACTGCCGGGCGGGCTCCGCCACCAGCTCAGCGAGCGGGGGCGTTCCCTCTCGGTTGGGGAGCAGCAGCTGCTCTCCTTTGCCAGAGCCCTTGCGGGGTCCCCCGCCGTGCTCCTGCTCGACGAGGCGACCAGCGCCGTGGATCCCGAGGCTGAGGGGCGGCTCCAGCGGGCGTTGGGGCGGCTGCGCGCGGGCCGGACGGCCCTGGTGGTCGCGCACCGCTTGGGGACCATCATCGAGTCGGACCGGATCCTGGTGCTCCACCATGGCGAGCTGGTCGAGTCGGGGACCCATCGGGAGCTTCTGGCCGCCGGGGGGCGCTATGAGCGGCTCGTGCATCTCCAGCGTGGGCCGTACCTCGCTGGTGGTGGGGGCTGAATTCGCTTGCCATCGGGGCAGTGCGGCGGATAACTTTCCGGGTCTCTCAGGCACTATTTCCCACTCCCGGAGTCTCCTCTGGTCGGACCGCACTTGCTCGACGCTGCAGTCGTCCCAGCCGAGGAGGCGGGGTCGACACGTGGTGGGTCGCACGGTCCGGTGCTCGGGGTGTTGATTGCCCGGCGAGGCGCCCCGGGGGTCGGGCATCTCGCCGTGCGGCAGGCCACGATCCGGATCGGCCGTGACGCGGCCAACGATGTGCGCCTCGATCGCCCGAGCATCAGCATGGCGCACGCCGAGTTGCGGCTGCGCGGCGGGGTCTGGAGCCTCACCGATCTTGGGTCGATGCACGGATCCTGGGTGGACGGCGACCCTGTGTTCGGGGCGCTCCCAGTCGGCCCAGGCTCCACCCTCCGACTGGGCGAGGTCGAGCTGGTCTTCTCGCCGAAGGACCGCTGGGAGGATTCGCCGGGGGAGTGGGTCGCCGAGCCCCTGCTGATCGAGCCGGCCGCTGGGCTTCCGCGCCCCGAGCCGATGCCGGCACCGCCGTCTCCCCTCGCAGGACGCTTCATGGATGACGTGCCGACGTTCGTGTTCCCGGAGGAGTCGACCCGGCGCCCCGGACCGTTGTTGTTCGTGGCAGCCGCCCTCGCCGCTGCCGCCCTCGTCTACTTCCTTCGCCAGGTGTCCTGAATGCGCTTCTCCTGCGCCGCGCGCACCGATGTCGGGGTGGTCCGTTCCGGAAACGAAGACACCTATCTGATGGTGGCCGAGCGCGGCCTCTTCCTCGTGGCCGACGGCATGGGCGGCCATGCCGCGGGTGAGGTGGCGAGCGAAATGGCGGCCCAGCTGATCGCGGAGGAATTCCGACCGGTCCGCGGCATGAGCGACGACGAACTGATGGCGCAGATGGTGGGGGCGATCCGCTCCGCCAACGCGGCCATTTTCCAGCGAACGATCACCGAGCACGACAAGCGCGGCATGGGCACGACCACGACCGTCCTGGCGCTCCTCCCACGTCGGTACCTGATCGGGCAGGTGGGCGACTCACGGGCCTACCTCCTGCGCGGCGGCGTCCTGTCCCAGCTCACCAAGGACCACAGCTACGTGCAGGAGCAGGTGGACGCCGGCCGACTCAGCATGGACGAGGCCCGCGTGCACCCGTATGCCAACGTCATCACCCGATGCGTCGGCTCCAGCGGGGATGTCGTCCCCGACCTCTACCTCGGCACGCTCGAAGCCGGGGACCTCCTGCTCCTCGCGAGCGATGGCCTGACGGGGATGCTCGAGGACGAGCAAGTGCGCGAGGTCCTCACGATGGATGGGGACCTGGAGGTGATGGTGGACCGACTGATTGCCGATGCCAATCGTCGTGGCGGTCTGGACAATGTGACGACGATTCTGATCCGGATCGAGGAAGTGGCGGCACCGACGGGGGAAGTGCCAGCGATGCGGGCGTGAGGACCGAGGACCGATCACCGAGGACGGTGGACCGAGACAACGCTCCTCGCTCCTCGGTCCCCGGTTATCGTTGCAACACCGCCGGCACCCCCTCCACTTGCACTCCGCCGACCGCAAAGATCCGGAGTCGGCGCGCGCTCCGATAGAGCTCCGCCGCGATGCGTGGCACTCCCAACTGGCCAGCGCGTCCCTCGTCGGTGAGTTGCTCGACGGTCCCGCCTCGTGTCAGCAGGGGCAGGTCCACCGACAGCATCGAGGAGCGTGCGGGGAAATCCACCAGCACCCCCCCGGCCGGGAGCCCGTGTGCGGCGGCGATGGCGTCCTCCGCCCGCTCCAGCGCATCCGGGTCCTCCCAGATCCAGCTCGGCAGCTCGGGGACCTCGGTCGCCGGGAGATCGAGTGCGCGCTTGTGCAACTGGCGGCGCTGCAGCGCCTCGGCCAAGCCCGTCGGGTCGTTGGCCCGGAGTGCCGTCGTCAGCGAGCCATCGGTCGCGTCGGAGAGGGTGGCAGGATCGAGCACGCCGCTCCGCACCGCGACGCGGACGGCGCGCTTGAACATGCAGGTGGCACTCCGGACCGCGTGGTGCCAGTAGACATTCCGGTACATCTGGTACTTGGCGAAGAGCAGCGACTCGAGGGCGCTGATCCCCTTCTCGTGCACGCCGACTGCCCGAGCCCCCGTTGCGTCGGTGACCAGGCAGAGCGAGGCGAGCAGACGGTCCACGTCCACCGTGCCGTACGGGACCCCGCACTGACGTGCATCGCGGGAGAGATAATCGATCTTGTCGAGGTCGAGTGAGCCACTCACCAGTCCACCGAGCGGCGATGCGCCGCTACCCGTGATGATCCCTCCGATCTCCGCAATGCAGCGCTCCCCACCGATGCTGCGCAGCAGCTCGCCCAGTTCGCCTTCGCCGAGTCGTCGCACGCCGATGGCCTCATGGCTCGGAAAGCCGGCTTCCTCCAAGGCGTGGGAAAATGGATAGTGGCCGATGTCATGGAGCAGGGCAGCGAGTCGGACCGCGAGCTGCGCCTCCTCCGGGACGTCGCGGAGGTCACCACGCTCCTCGAGGGTGGCCAGGGCACGTCGCGCGAGGTGGTAGGCGCCGAGGGCATGCTCGAAGCGCGAATGCGTGGCACCCGGATACACGAGGAAGGCGTGCCCGAGCTGGCGCACGTAGCGCAGGCGCTGCACGGCCGGGGTGTCCATGGCGGCGGCCGCGACCGGCTCGAGGCGGATGTTGTCCCAGAGCGGGTCGCGGATGACTTCGAATTGAGGCATTGGCCGTTGGTCGTGAGTCGTGAGAAGAAGTCCACTCCACCCTGCACCGCGCATTTCCACCGCTGACGACGAACCCCCAACGACGAACGACTCCTACGCCTCCGCTTCCAACCGCCAATGTTCCGGACTCCGCCACAGCGCCGAGAGGATCAGCTCGCGCATGT
>JBBRGR010000243.1:0-4173 GCA_038223815.1 Gemmatimonadales bacterium | reverse complement strand
CATTCGCTCCCGATTCGGTCCGGTCGCGGAGCGATTCCATCCCCCGCACCAGGTCGCGCGTCCGATCGAGGGCGCGCTCCTGCCGCACGGCGTCTGACTCACCGACCGCGCCCGCCGCCGCCGTCACTTGTTCGCGCACGGCCGCGACTTGCTCCCCGATCTGTTGCTCAAAGGCGCGCACATACTCCGGTGACCCCGACCGCATGACCCGCTTGGAGTAGTCCACCCGATCGGCGAGACGTCCTTCCCGAATCGCGGTGGACGCGCCCTCCAGCGACTGGGCTGCACGCGGCTGATCGCGACGGGCGTCCCGAGCCACCCGCTCGGCCTCCGCCTGCAGTCGCTCGATCTCCTGCCCCATGGCATCCTTGCGCTGATCGAGTGCGCGCACCTGGGTGGCGCGTTCGGTCGGTGCCGCCGAGGGCAGACCAGCAACCGCGCGCGCGACCTCGGCCTGCTCCTGTTCCAGCGCGCGGGCGCGATCATCGAGCTGGCGGATGTCGTCGGTCACCCCCTGCCGCTTCGCGTCATCCGCGTTGCGGGTGGCACCACGCAGCCGATCCAAGGCGGCATTCCCCTGCCCCGCCGCCCCCGTGGAGGCACGGCGCATGGCATCGGCCGCCTCCTGCGTGCGCCGCGCAGCATCGGCGAGCAGCGGTGAACTGCGTTCGCGCGCCAGCCGCTCCAGGCGGCGGGCCTCTTCTTCGGCCGCACGCGCGAGATCGCGTTGGGCACTGCCGCCCCCACCGCCCCCCGAACCCATTTCCTGTCCAAGCCGCTGCCGCAGCGCCTCGGCTTGCCGCTGCGCCCGTTCATTCTCCTGCTGCTGCCGCGAGGCGAGTTGTCGCAACCGTTCCGCCGCCTCATCCACTTCCTGCTGCGCCGACTGGGTACGCTGCTGCTGCACGGCCTCGTACTGATTGCGCAGCTTGTCCGTGTCGAGCTCGAAAAGATCGGCAAGGTCTTCCGGTCGCTGGCCCCCACCACCGCCGCCCCCGCCTCCACCGCCCCCCTGCTGCTGCTGGCGACGGATCTCGATATCGCGGAAGACGGCCTGCGCCCGCTGGATGTGCTGCAACGCACGCTGTTCCGAGGCGAGCGCCGCCGCCGAACGCCCGAGCCCGAGCGACTCCTCGGCATCCTTCATGTGACGCAGCGACGAATCGAGTTCCGCCTTGACGGTGATGAACGCGGTGTCTTCGGCCGCAAGCTGCCGCCCAGCAATGCGACCGCCAAGCCCAGCGACATCGGAACGCAGCTTTCCCTGCGCGATCGCCAGCGTGGTGATGTTCTCACGGCGGACACGTGGAGCGGTCTTGGCGCTATCGCGGACCCAGTTGAAGGTGCCGGCCACGAGCTCCTTCTGACGGGCGGCCAACTGGTCCGGGGTCGCGTTCTGGTCGCCCCCTTCCCCACCTTCGCCCCCGGCCCCACCACCGGCCTCGCCTTCTTCTCCCGCACGGTAGTTCAGGCCGAAGGGACGGATCTCGAGGAAGTAGATATCAGAACTCGCCGTCTGCCCCGCCCCATCGCGTGCTACGGCGTGGTAGGCGATCAGGTCCCCCGGCTCGAGGGTGACCTCCTCAAGGAAGAGCGTATGCACGGCCCGCAGGTCAAGACCGTTCCGCACCTTCGCCTCGGAGAGCGCGATCTGCTTCTCCGCGCCGCCGTTGACCCGGTAGCGAAGCTCGAGGTGAGTGATGCCGTAGTCGTCCGTCGCACGCACGGCGATGGCGACCTCTTCCGTCGAGGTAACCTTGATGTCACGCCCCGGCGTCTCGATGCGGACGCCGGGGGCACGATCCTCGAGCGCCGTGATGGCGTACTGCACCATCCCCGGGACGAGCACGCCATCAGGTGCCGTGAGGTCGATGCGATAGAACCCGTCGCGGGTGAGCCTGAACTCGCCAACCACGCCTCCTGACGCGTCGACGGTGAGTGCCAGGGTGGTCCCATCATCGAAGCGGAGCATCCCGCCCTGGACCGGCATCGTGACGGTCCCGAGCACGCGCACCATCGTGCCGAGGATCGCGGCGACGTCGCCCCCCTTCTCGATTTCCTCCATCGGGAGCCGGGTGTACGCCGGAAAGCGGAGCTCGAGGTCCACCTGTGACACCGCCGGCAGATCAACGACGGCGATGGCAAACTCCGGCGAGCGCATCCCATCCGCTTCGATGAAGTAGGTCATCGGGACGAGCAGATCGAACAGCCGTCCGGTGAAGCCGCTTCCGGTGGAGTCTCGCTGCATCAGCAGGCGAATCCACTCGGTGGCGCTGTCGGGGCGAAAGACAATCTCCGCCTCGCCAGCCGTGAAGCCGCGGAGATCGGCGCGCACATCGAGCGCCGCGCCGCGCGGGACGGTGACATTGCCGGGGCGCACCATCACGGCGAAGGCGGGTTCCGAGGCGGACGCGGTCCAGGGCACAAAGAGCAGGCGGCCCGCCTCGCGCATGGCGTTCGGCCCGACCACCACCAGCAGCAGTCCCGTCACCCCCGCACCCGCCAGCACCCCGATCGCCCGGCGCGCACGTGGGCGCTCGAGCACCGCCCCCTGCTCCAGCGCGCCGACGGCCAGGACGGCATCGTCGATCACCCGCGCCGCGAGTGCCGGCGAGGAGCGTGTTGCTGGCGGCTGCTCCAATTCGTGAACGGCACTGAGCAACGTCTGCTTCAGTCGCGGCGCCTGCTCTTCGACGTAGAGCGCCAGGCGCGCGTCAGAGATGTGCCCGAGCAGCGGCCATACGAGGAAGCGCGCCATCGCCCCGACGATGAGCAGGTAGCCGATGACGCGCACGGCCACCACCGTATCCGCACCCGGACCCATGAGCGAGCGCAAGGCAGCGGTGAGGAGGAGTGCGGCGAGGGAGGCAGCCACCGTGGCGGCGAGCCCTTCAAGGAGAAGGCGCCGACGCCGATGCCGTCGGACCGCGGCCACGGCGTTCCGCAAAGCGACATCGTGTGCGTCGAAGTGCGGCGTCGGAGTGCTCATGCGTTGCCCCCTCCCTGCGGTAGATCTGGTACCCCGCGCATCGCCCGCCCGCGCCAGCCGCGACTCCCGAGCAGCGATTCGCCAACCAGGACGGCGAGCACCATCATCAAGAGGATGCGCCAGAGTCGCTGCCGTTGCTCGAGTTCGCTGGCGGGAAGTCGCTCCATCGCGGTCTCGAGGTCCGGCGCTTCCTGCACGCCCAGGAGCAATTCGCTCGGGGGCGAGGCGGACAGATCGGATTCGCGGGGCGCAGCATTGACTGCCGCCACGGCGAGCGGCTCTCCCGCAGCCCGCTCCGCATACGCCTGGTAGAATCCCAGTTCTCCAAGCGTGGCCGCCCCCTGGACCCCGCCCGAATCGGGACGGACCAAGGCTCCGGACGGGGTCGCGATCACCAGATCGCCGATAGCCGTCGCGGGCCGCCACCCTTCGCCGGCCGTGCGCCAGAGCGGCTGCGGCCGGTATCCGGCAGCATGCAGGGCCAGGCGTCGCAAGAAGGGAAGGTACGCTGGCTGCAACGGGAAGTCGCCTCCCCTTCTGTCGAGCGGAATCGCGCTCACCATGAGCCGTCCGCGACCGACCTGCTGTTCCAGAAGTGCAGGCACCCCATCATCGAATCGTGCGAGCACCTCGACGCTGCTGTCCGGCACGATTCGGCTGTAGCGGATGAAGCGCGCCGACGAGAGCGCCGCGCTGCCACCACCGCGAAAGGGCAGGAAGACCGGATGTTCGAGTGCCACATCGCCGATGGTGCCGCCGCGATCGCCGAGGCGATCCACTTCCCCGTCGGCACGGGCCGCGACCAGATCGGATCGCGTGCGCGAGCCAGCGATTCGCGGACCCACCACCACGACCGCACCGTGGCCCGCCTCGAGCCAGGTCCGGAACGCCGTGGTCCCTGGCGGCAGGATATCCACAAAGAGGACGAGTGCGGTCCCCGCACGCAACGCGGCATCGAGAGATGCCACGTTGCGCCGCTCGAGGCGAAACGCCGGGTCACTGCCGATCTCGAGTGCACGCTCTGCAAAGAGGGTCGCCTCGGCCGGGAGGTCGCCCGGCGTGACGAGGACGATTCGCTCCGTTGCCTCCGCCGGGACCACCGCGACAAAGGCATCATCTGCGGCGAGGGCATCTGGTTCGAGCGAGACGGTGATGCGCGCCTCACCCGGCGGGAGCGCGACCGG
>JBBRGR010000242.1:0-4186 GCA_038223815.1 Gemmatimonadales bacterium | reverse complement strand
CGGGTCACGGCCCACTCGAGCACGAGCTGGTCGCCCTCCAGATGGAGCAGCCCCTCGACCCGCGTCGTCACGTCGCGGATCGTACCGAAATCAATCGACTCTTCGTCCGGGATCTTGATCCGGAACGGGAGCGGGGCGGGGAAGGTCATCCGGGAAATAGAACCGGAAGGCAACCGCATCGGTAGCGCACTCATGGTGCCCGCATGCAACGTGGGCCCCGGCAGACGCGCCGAGGCTCGCGGACTCGTCATCCTGGGGCACCGCCTACTTGGCCGCAGCCACCGGCACGGTGACGGTGGTCTTCTCCCACGACAGCGTCATCCCCGACGCCGAAAGCGCGATGGTGAACTTCTCCACCGGGGCCGACAATGCCTCGGGTGTCGCCTCGGCGCGGCCCACGTCCTGCGCCTCTGGGTAGCTGGTGCCCCACTGCGCGGTGCTCTTGTTGAGCATGATCGTCCAGCGCTTCTCACCAGGGATTGTGTAGATCGAATAGCTGCCCGGGGCCAGTCGGACCCCACCGACGGTGATCGCCCCCGTCGTATGGAGGATGGTGGGCTCGTTGGCGCCAGTGCGCCAGACCTTGGTGTACGGGGCGAGGGTGCCGCCGATGGCGGTCCGCCCCTTCAGCGACGGCCGGCTGTAGCAGATTTTCACCTGCGCGGTTCCCACGGTGGCCATGGTCGAATCGTAGGGCGACGCAGCGGTCGCGAGCTGCGCAGCTGGACGGGTCGGCGCGCAGGCCGGATCGACAGCGATCACGAGCGCGAACAGGGACATCATCAACATGGTGGTACTCCGGAAGAGGTGGGGGTCACGGGGTCAAGGCATGCCAGGCCGCGAGGGCGCGGTCCAAGGCGTTGGGTCCAGTGTCAGCAGTTACCGTCAAATGTCCCATCTTGCGGCCCGGACGGGGCTCGCGTTTGCCATACAGGTGCAGCCGGATGCCTGGGAGGCCGAGCGCTGCGGCCCAGCGCGGTGTGCCATGCGCCCAGGCATCTCCAAGAATGTTGACCATCGCCGTCGGACCGAACGCGCTGGTGCTCCCAAGCGGAAGGCCCGCAAGGACTCGCACCTGCTGCTCGAACTGCGACGTCGGCGAGGCATCGAGGGTCCAGTGCCCGCTGTTATGCGGTCGAGGCGCCAGCTCATTCACGAGGAGACGTCCGTCCGTGGTGAGAAAACACTCGACCCCCATCACGCCCTCATACCCCAGGGCGGCCACGATCTGTTCCGCCATGCCGCGGGCCGCGTGCTCGGTCTCGGGACGCACATCGGCCGGGACCACCGTGGTGTGGAGGATCCCGCCGACGTGCACGTTCTCCCCGATCGGCCACGTGATGGTGGTCCCGTCCTGCGCGCGGGCGACCATGACGGAAATCTCGCGGGCGAGTTGGACGTGTTGTTCGAGGATGCACGCCACGCTGCCCAGGTCGTGCCAGGCCGCGCGCAGTGCCTCGAGGGAGCCGACGCGCACCTGACCCTTGCCGTCATAGCCGAGCTGGGCCGTTTTCAGGATGGCGCGATCCGTACCCACGGCCTCCCACGCGGTCGCGCAGTCTCCCTGATGTGCCACCACGTGCCACGGGACGGTGGCGATGCCGGCGCGGTTCAGAAAACTCTTCTCCCGGACGCGATCCTGCGTGGTCGAGATCGCATCACCCGACGGCCGGACTGGCCGGTGGGCGGCGAGGGCGCGCAGCACCTCGGCAGGGATATTCTCGAACTCCGTGGTGATGGCCTCCGCGCGCGCAGCGAGCTGGGCCAACGCCTCGGCATCATCCCAGGCGCGGGCGAGGTGCTCGTTGGCAATCTGACCAGCCGGCGCGTGGGGGTCGGGGTCCAGGACGATCACCCGATAGCCCATCCTCTGGGCCTCGGCTGTGAACATGCGTCCGAGCTGCCCACCGCCGACGACGCCAAGCGTCCCGCCAGGCAGAATCACAGCGGCGGGAGTGTGATGGCGCGCACCGTCTTGTCCTGCGCGAGCCGGAAGTCCTCGAGGCGCGTTGCGAGGGCCGCATCCTCCCGGGCGAGGATCGCGATGGCGAAGAGGGCGGCGTTGTGGGCGCCCGCGTCGCCGATCGCGAAGGTGCCGACCGGGACCCCATTCGGCATCTGGGCGATGGAGAGGAGGGAGTCGAGCCCGCGAAGGTGCTTTGACGCGATCGGCACACCGAGAATCGGGACGATCGTCTTGGCAGCGAGCATGCCGGGGAGATGCGCCGCACCGCCTGCCCCGGCGATGATGCACTTGAGGCCGCGACCAGCCGCGTGGGTGGCGTACTCAAACAGCAGGTCGGGCGTTCGGTGGGCCGACACGACCCGTGTCTCGCAGGGGACACCGAACTCCACGAGCCGGGCGACCGCATGCTGCATGGTCGACCAGTCGGAGTCGCTCCCCATCACGACCCCCACCAGCGGCTGGGCGGCGCTCATACGGTGGCCTTGGTCCGATCGACCGTGCCGCGCGAGGCGAGGGCGGCCTGGGCGGCTGCGAGTCGCGCAACCGGCACCCGGAACGGCGAACACGAGACGTAATTCATGCGCACCGTCTCGAAGAAGGCGATTGACGCCGGGTCCCCGCCGTGCTCGCCGCAGACCCCGATCTTGAGATCGGCCCGCGTCGCGCGGCCAAGCTCGCAGGCCATCTTCACCAGCTTGCCGACGCCGGACTGGTCGATGGTCTGGAAGGGATCATGTTCGATGATCCCGGTCTCGATGTAGTGCGGCAGGAATCGCCCCGCATCATCGCGGGAGAGACCGTAGGTGGTCTGCGTCAGGTCATTGGTGCCGAACGAGAAGAATTGGGCTTCCCGGGCAATCTCATCCGCCGTGAGTGCCGCCCGCGGCAGCTCGATCATCGTGCCGAGGAGGTAGGGGACCGTCAACTGCCGCTCGCGGAACACTTCCTCCGCTACTTGACGGACCAGCAGCGATTGCCGGCGGAACTCGACCACGGAGGCCACCAGCGGGATCATCACCTCAGGCATGACGCGGCCCTTCCGCGCCGCGACGGTGCAGGCGGCCTCGAAGATCGCGCGCGCCTGCATCGCCGTGATTTCCGGATACATGATGCCCAGGCGACAGCCGCGGAGCCCGAGCATCGGATTCTCCTCGTGGAGCGACTCCACCACCTGGCGCAGCCGGTCGAGCGGCTTGCCAAGGTCCTCGGCGAGCTGGACCAGTTCGGCTTCGTCCTTGGGCAGGAACTCGTGCAGCGGCGGATCGAGCAGCCGGATCGTCACCGGAAACCCTTCCATGGCGCGGAAGATGGACTCGAAATCGCCCCGCTGCATCGGCAGCAGCTTGGCCAGGGCGCGCTCGCGGGCAGGCCGGTCTTCGGCCACGATCATCTCGCGCATCGCAAGGAGGCGGTCGCCATCGAAGAACATGTGTTCGGTCCGGCAGAGTCCGATGCCCTCGGCGCCGTGATCACGGCTGCGATGCGCGTCTGCAGCTGTGTCGGCATTCGCGCGCACCTTCATCGGGCGGATCCGATCCGCCCACGCCATGAGCCTGTGGTAGTGCTCGCCAAGCTCCGGTTCGATCAGCTTCGCCTGGCCGACGTACACCTGTCCGGTCGTGCCATCGAGGGTGATCCACTCGCCGCCGTGGAGCACGCGATCCCCGACGCGCACGACGCCGGTGGCTTCATCCACCTCGAGCGCCGCGGCGCCGGCCACGCACGGCTTGCCCATCCCTCGGGCCACGACGGCCGCGTGCGAGGTCATGCCGCCACGCGCGGTCAGCACCGCCTTCGCGGCGACCATGCCGTGGAAATCCTCCGGCGAGGTTTCGCGACGGACCAGAATCACGGCCTCGCCGTGCCGCGCCCGATCCGCCGCGACATCGGCGTCGAAGACGATCTGGCCACATGCCGCGCCCGGTGAGGCCGGCAGGCCCGTGGCCAGGTGGTCGAGCGAGGCCCCCGGGTCGATCCTCGGGTGCAACAACTGCTCGAGGGCGGATGGCGGAATCCGTGCGACCGCTTCCTCCTCGCTGATCAGCTCTTCGGTCACCATCTCGCACGCCACGCGGAAGGCGGCATGCCCGGAGCGCTGACCACGCCGCGTCTGCAGCATGTAGAGGCGCCCCTCCTCGATGGTGAACTCCATGTCCTGCAGGTCACGGAAGTGCCGTTCCAGCGTGCGGGCCATCCGCTCCAGTTCCTGATACACGCCGG
>JBBRGR010000241.1:0-4225 GCA_038223815.1 Gemmatimonadales bacterium | reverse complement strand
GACGTCTGAGTGCTGCGCAATGATTGCCACGCCGTCGCCCCGATGATGACCGCCCCACCGGCCAGCGCGAGCGCCGAGGGCACCTCGTGGAGGAACCACCAGGACCAGACCGGGTTCAGCGCGGTCTCGACCAGGAGCAGCAGGGAGGCCTCGAGCGCCGAGATGCGCCGCAGGCCGGATGCAACGAGCAAGTAGGCCACCCCGATCTGGAAGACGCCGAGGTAGAGGATGACGCCCCACGACAGAGCCGGGCTCGGCGCGACCGGCAGCGCGAGCGGGAGGACGGCCATGCAGGCGATCAGATTGCCGAGGATCACCGCGGAGACGCCGTGCCCGGCGGTCGTCTCGTCGCGCCCGAGCCAGCGGAGTCCGATGAGCATCATGGCGTAGGAGACGCCGCTGACGACGGCGAGCAGGTTGCCACGCGCCGGATCGGGCGCGGTGACCGAGGCGGCGTCCTCCCCGAGGAAGACCAGCACCAAGCCAAGCAGGACCGCGCCCACCAGGGGCAGATCACGCCGACGGATCGATTCCTTGAGGAGCCACGGGCTGAGCAGGAGCAGGTAGAGCGGTGCCGTGGATTGCAGGTAGATCGCGTTGGCGGACGTGGTGAGCCGATTGGCGAGCACGAAGGTGACGAGGGTCGTGGCATAGGCGATCCCGACGAGGGCGGTGCGCCATCCGAAGCCGCGCCGCGCCGCGGGGACTGCGATCAGCAAGGCGATGGCCGCCACGCCGCTTCGGAACGAGGCAATCTGCCAGCCCGTGAATTGTGCCGCCTTGATCGCGGCGCCACCAGTCGAGAAGAGCAAGGCGGCGAGCGCGATCTGCAAGCGTGGGGACAGGTCAGGGCTCCGGGAGTCGGGCGGGGTATCCAAGGGCGGTGGCCAGTTTGGCTTCGGCGCTGAGACGCTTGGCCTCAGCATCGGCCAGTTTGGTCATTTCGTCAAGCAGCGCGCGCTCCCGCTGGTTCACCAGGAAGAGCGAGGATTCACCCGCGCTGAAGCGTACCTGCTCGGCCTCCAGCAGTCGTGCTGCCAGCACCACCGCCTCTCGCTGCCACGTGGCCGCTCGGGCGGCGCCGTCCATCCCGGCGGCGGCACTGCGCGCTGCCACCACGACGTCGCGCTGGACGTCCAACAGCACCAGTCGGGCGATGCGATCCTTGGCCCCGGCCTCCCCTGCTTTGCCGCGCTCCCTCAGCAGAAGGAGGCCGGTACTGCCGCGCACCCCAAACTTGTAGCTGCCGCTCGCCTCGGGAAAGTCGCCGAGCCCCTGCGTTCCCTCCCGATCGGCGAGCCGGGCGATGTCGCCTTCCACATCAGGCAGCAGTTCCGCCCGAGCCTGACGGGAAAGCGCGGACGCCGCGTTGGCGTCACCTCGGGCCTTTCGGATCGCGGGATGCCGCTCCATGGCGAGGGGCAACTCTCCCTCCAGCCACTCCCGCGTCCGGACGGCGCCGCCTGGTGCCGTCCCAGGCCGGAGGGCGGGATCGAGCGCACGCGGCGCGCCGGCCTCATCCCAGAGATAACTGGCCAGGCGTTCGCGCGCTTCGACGGCCTCCGCCTCCGCGAGGGCCAGCGACGCCTGGCGGCGGACCACTTCCAGCCGGACTTCCACGGAATCGATGGCGGCCAGGTCTCCGGCAGCGATGCGATCCCGAATCCCGCCGGCTCGCACCGCCACCAAGCGGACGCCCTCACGGGCGATCTCCAGGAGGCGCTCCGCCCGAGCCCAGGAGGCCCACGCCACCGTGGCCTCGGCCAGCAGGGAGTTCAGCAGGCCCACGCGAGCGCCGTCTGCGGCTTCCCGCCTGGCCCGCGCCGCTGCCAGGTCGGCACGGCGGCGATCGGTGATGATCCCCTGACCGATCGGCAGGGACAGACCGAGCGACACCAAGCCCGTGCCCGGCGTACGGCGATCCTCCGCGATGAATCCCCCGCGGGTCCGCTCCAGTCCGAGCTTGATATCCACACCGAGCGGCGTGGGGAGTGTGAGCGATGCCTCGGCGTAGTTGTAGTACTCGGAGCCGCCGAACTGCTTGCGCTCCCACGACGCCGAGAGCGTCGGGTCGATCATCGCGCCGAGCGCACTGCGGACGACCCCGTCCGCTTGATCGACGAGGAGCCGCGCCTGCTGCGCCACCGGATGCCGCGCGGCGACCGCCGCGCGCACATCGTCCAGCGCGAGCACCGGCTCGCCCCCTTGTGCCGCCACCGGATTCCACGCGCCCAGCATCCCGACCAGCGCCAGCCTCGTGGTCGCCTGCCTCACTTCGGCACGGCTCCACCTGGCACGCCGCCGGGTGCCGGCTGCGCGACCGTCGGCGGGAAGCCGTTGAGCGTGCGCCAGAACTCGTACCAGATCGGCACCTCATCGAGCATCGCCCACCCGATCACGCCCGACCCGACACGCAGCAGCTCCGGCCACGGGTCATCCGTCGGATCCGGGCGCACCAGGATCCGGTAGCTGCCATCGAGCGCGTTGACCTGGTCGATGACGGTGATCGTCCCGCCAAAGGTCCCCACGGCAACACTCGGCCAGCCCGCAAACTGCAGCGCCGGCCAGCCATCAAAGGTGAGTCGCACCTTGCGCCCGGGACGCAGCAGGGGCACGTCCATCGCCTTCACGGAAAGCTCGACGGCGAGGTCCGGGGCGAAGGGCATGACGGTCGCGATCGCCTCGCCCTCCTTGACCGTCTCACCAACACCCGCTCGGAGGACCCGCACCACGTAGCCATCCTGCGGCGCGACGACGAGCGCGAGCGCGTTCCGCAGGCGGACATTCGTTTCGCTGTTGCGGAGCTTCGCGATCTCGGCCTGCGCCTCACTGAGCTCGGCCGCGGTCGCGCTGCGATCGCCCGCGGTCTTCGCCAGCTTCTCGGCATAATCGGCCGCGATCGCCTCGACCTCGAGGATCGCGTTGTCGAGCTCGGCGCGACTTCGGGCCAGCGTGCCGCGGGCCTGCACGACCCGGGCTGCCACGGCCTGCACGCGGGCCCGCGCTGTTTCGAACTCCACCAGACTCTTGAGGCCACCGCGATAGAGCGATTCCTGCGCCCCGAGCTGCCGCAGCGCAATCGCGCTGTCGACCAGGGTCGCCTGCACGGCGGCGGAATCCGCGACGACCGTGTACCGCACCTGCTCGACCTTCGCCGCGAGCTGACGCGCCTTGAGGCTGCGTCCCTCGTCGAGGGCGCGCAATTGGTCGCCCAGGGCCCGGACCTTGTCGCGTTTGGCGTCCGCCGCCGCCCCCTTGGCCACCACCTGTTCACCGACGCGATCCGCCGTGGCCGGATCGAGGTACGCGGGGGTAATCTCGGCGAGCGACAGGATCGGGTCGCCGCGACGGATGAACTGCCCCTCGACCACATGCCATGTCGTGATCCGACCTGCAATCGCCGTGTTGACGACCTGCGGTCGATCCTCGGGGCGGTAGGCAATGACACTCCCCTTGCCCGTGACGTACTGCTGCCAGGGCAGGAGCATCACCAGCACGACCACGGCGCCGAGGCCGAGCAACCACCGTCGGATCAGCCAGTGCCGGGCTGGGGTGCGCATCAACGCGGGCGCGTGCAACCGCGCGGTCTCGATCGGGAGACCCAACTCCACGCCGGGCTTCATGCGCTCACCGCCGGGCCAAGGATCGCGCGGGCCGCCGGCGTCGTGCAGATCACCGCAAGGGGGCCATCCGCCACGATGGCGCCGTCGCGCATCACGACCACGCGATCCGCCGCGGCAAGGAAGGAGGGATCATGCGAGACCGCGAGCACGGTCCACGGACGATCCCGATCCATCAACAGCCTGACGAAGCTCTCGCGGGTGTGCGCCTCGAGATTCAGGAAGAAATCATCCATCACCAGCAGCCTTGGGCTGCCGGCGATTGCCTGCGCGAGGAGCAGCCGGGCCACCAGGTGCGACGCCAACCCACGGCCGCCGGAATAGATCGGGGACTCGAGTCCGTGCGGCAAGGAGGCCAGCCAGTCGGTTGCTCCAACGGCCTCCACCGCGGTCGCAAGATCGGCATCGGTCAGGGTGTGACGCCCGACGCGGATGTTCTCCGCAACCGTGCCGTCGAAGAGATCGGTGGCGGAGAGGAGCTGCCCGAGTTCGCTCCGCAGTGCGGGGAGGTCGAGCGAACGCGCCGGGAGCCCGTCATAGG
This sequence comes from Gemmatimonadales bacterium, assembly GCA_038223815.1. Taxonomy (GTDB): domain Bacteria; phylum Gemmatimonadota; class Gemmatimonadetes; order Gemmatimonadales; family GWC2-71-9; genus Palsa-1233. Next base: position 64 of record JBBRGR010000241.1, on the reverse strand, counting down.
CGAGCCCGCCGGTGAAGTCGAGATAGAGGCCGGCGAGGACGCGCAACAGGGTGGTCTGCCCCGC
>JBBRGR010000240.1:0-4226 GCA_038223815.1 Gemmatimonadales bacterium | reverse complement strand
TGGGCGGTCGCGCGCCGGGGTGCCTGTAAAGCGCAGGGGCGACGCATGCGTCGCCCCAGCCGCGGCGCCCCTGCCGCGTCGCCCCTGCCGCGTCGCCCCTGCCGCGGCGCCCCTGCCGCGGCGCCCCCCGCTGCGCGCGTGCGCTAATATTGTGCATGCCCAATACCCGCATTCTGGCAACCGGCCGCGCCGTCCCCGACCGCATCGTCACCAATGACGAGCTCGCCGCGATGATCGATACCACCGACGACTGGATCCGCCAGCGGACGGGGATCCAGCAACGGCATTGGATCGTCCCCGGGGAGTCGGGGAGCGGACTGGCGCTGACCGCCACCCGGCGAGCCCTCGCCAAGGCCGGGATGGAGGCCTCGGAGCTTGATGCGATCGTCTATGCCACCTCCTCCCCCGATCACTTTGCCCCCGGCAATGGGGTCTTTCTCCAGCGCGACCTCGGCGTCGGCACCATCCCCGCGCTCGATATCCGGACCCAGTGTTCGGGCTTCGTCTATGGCCTCTCGGTCGCCGATGCCTTCATCAAGAGTGGCATGTACCGGACCGTGCTGGTGGTCGGGGCTGAGGTCCAGAGCACCGGGATGGACGTGAGCGACCGGGGCCGCAACACCGCGGTGATCTTTGCGGACGGGGCCGGGGTCGCCATCTGCCAGGCGACCGACGAGCCTGAGGCGTCCTGCGTCCTCGCCTGGGACCTCCACTCCGAGGGCGCCTACGCCGAGCTCCTCTGGGTCGATTCGCCCGGGAGCATCTATCATCCGCGCAATCAGGCGGAGCACATCGAGACCAAGGGCTATCTGGGGATGGACGGGAAGGAAGTCTTCCGGCACGCGTCCACTCGGATGCCCGAGTCCGTCGAGGCGGTGCTCGCGAAGGCCGGGAAGCGCGTGGCCGACCTGACACTGCTGATTCCCCATCAGGCCAACCTGCGGATTTCGGAAATGGTCCAGAAGCGGCTCGGCCTGCGGGACGACCAGGTCTACAACAACATCCAGCGCTACGGCAACACCACCTCGGCGACCGTGCCTATTGCGTTGGACGAATGCCTTGAGCAGGGACTGATCCAGCGCGGGGATCTGGTTGCGTTCACGGCCTTCGGGTCGGGCTTCCTCTGGGGCAGCGCGCTGATTCGGTACTGAGGCCGCAGGCTGAATCTTCCCATCGCCTGTTACGTACTGAAACAGGCACCCCCTCAGGAGGGACAGATGTTTGAAGGGATCTGGAGTCTGGTGACCTTGGCGGTCACCTTGGTGGTCGGGCTTGGCGCCTTCGGTTTCGCGCGGGAATATGTCCGGAATCGGCTTCGTTTCGTCGATGCCATTCGCCATCCGCTCGCCCCCTGGATGGCCGGTGCCGGGATCGCCTTGCTTGCCACGCCGGTTGCGGCATTGCTCCCGTTTGTGACTGGATTCACCGCTTTGGTGGCCGGCGCGGCCACCGGATTCGGCACGGCGTCGGGCGTCAAAGCCATCCGCTCCGGCGACTGAACGGCCCCGCCCCCACGCCCCGGAGCGACGATGAATGAGGTGATCCCGCTGATGATCTTCGCGATCCCCATCATGGGGATCATCCACTCGATGGTCACCAAGCTCGCCAAGACCCGCCTTGAGGAGGCCAAACTCCGCGCCGGTGGGCTGGTGGACGGCGGGGTGGCCGCAATCGAGGATCTTCGCGCCGAAATGGACCAAGTGCGAGCGGAACTGAGCGAGGTCCACGAGCGCCTCGACTTCACCGAACGCCTGCTCACCCGGCAGAGCACGCCGACCGAGTAGGCACGCGCCGAGGCGGGTGAGCGCCGTCGGGTCCATTCCCGACGTTCTGATTCGGATTACATTCCTGAGATGAGCACTCTCTCCTGTGTCCGCTGCGGTACTGTCGGGGAAGCCCAGGCCTTCAAACCCTTCGCCAACGAGCTCGGCGAGCGGATCTTCGCGACTATCTGCCGTACCTGCTGGGCCCAATGGCTCACCACGCAGCAGCAACTGATCAACCACTATGCCCTGATCCCGCATCAGCCGAAGGCGAAGGAGTTCCTGCTCCGGAACATGGAGCAGTTCCTCTTCGCCGATGGCGCCCCTGATTCGCTACCCTGATCGGCGGCGTCTCGGCGTCAACCCTCAGCACGGAGTCCGACCATGACCACACCGTCCACCGCCGAGGGACCTGGGCCGCGCGAGGGTCTCATCACCGGACTCCTCGGTGCCGCGATCGTCGCCGCGTTCTTTCTGATCCTCGATGTCATCAGCGGCATTCCGCTGCAGACGCCCAGCATCCTCGGGCAGGTGCTGCTGATGCGCGACACCGCCCCCGTCATCGACCTTGCCGTGATGCCGGCGGTCGCGGCCTACACCGTAGTGCACATGATTGCCTTCACGGTGTTCGGGCTCTTTCTCACTGGGATGGTGCGGCTCTCCGAGACGTCCTCGGTCGCCCGCTACGCCGTGCTGCAGTTGCTGGTGGTCTTCCTGTTCGCGTTCTATGCGCTGCTCGCCGTCGCCTCCGAGGTGACGCGTGGCTTCTTCCCGCTCTGGGGCGTGCTCGCGGCTAACGTCTGCGCCGCCACGGCGATGAGTGTCTATCTCTGGAAGCGGCATCCGCGCTTCCGCTACGCGCTCAAGCGGACGCCGCTCGGCGCGGGCGAGGCGAGGTAGCGGTTACCGCCAGCGCAGCCCGAGCTTGAATCCCACGTCAAGCGCCGGGCCGCGCGGCGCGATATCCTGCGCCATTCCCACCTGCACCTCAGGCCAGGACTCCTTGAGCACGAACAGGCCGCCGAAGTCGAGCGTGGTCTCGCGTCCATCCAACGCTGCCCACCCCGTCTCCTTCCAGTTGGCGCTCTGGAAGGCAATGTTGCCGAAGACCGCCTGCCGCCCCGAGAAGCGCCAGCGCGCGCCGAGCATTCCTCCAACAAAGCTGCTCTGCTGATAGGTCGCGAGCGATCCGGTCGTCGGGGTCCAACCGGCAGAGAGTCCGCCATCGACCACAATGCGGGGTGTCTCGGCCAGCCGGGAGGTGAAGGCGAGCGAGGTCCCCACGACCTTGCGTCCCCATCCCTCACCACTCGCCGTGGCGGTCGGCAGCGTCACGCTTCCCACGAGTTGCGAGCGACCAACGCGCACCCCGCCGCCCAGCCGGAGATCGCCGACAAACGTCCCCGGGCTGCTGCGGCTCACCGTGCGACCATCCGGCAACTCGAACTCCCAGCCGAAGGTGTCCTTCGGCCGACGATTGCGAGCGGGGACCCGCAAGCCGATCCGCTCGTGATACCAGTTGAGGAAGGAATCGAGGTGGCCGTTGTAGCCACCACGGAGGGCGACATTGGCCAGCACGAACGTCTTCGGCGAGAGGTCGCGTGTCACCCAGAGGTCGGTCTGCAGGATCTCGGCGTCGAGGAGATACTCGCGGCTGTCGGTCGCGGTCGCGCTCTCGATCGCATTGGTATAGTCGCCCACGATGCGGATCTGCCACCCCGCACGCGACGACACGATCGGTTGCGCATAGAGTGCGGAGCGCGAGGCGAGGGCAGGGTTGAGCGGGACGTAGGGAGGCAGATCCTGCGCGGCGAGCGGGGCGGTGAGCACGACGGCGAGGGCAGTAGATGAGAGGCGCATTCCGGAAAGGTAGCGGCCCGCGGCTATACTCCGGGATGCGCCCCGTCCCCCGCATCACCCTCCTCGCCGTGGTCGTGATTCTCCTCGCCCACTTCGGCGACCAGTACGCCTGGCTGCATCTTGAGAAGCCAGGAGTGTACGATCGTGACTTCGGTCGCATGCTCCGCGTGGTCGGCTATCTCCCCCTCTGGCTGCTGCTGGGCGGGGCGCTCTGGCTGCAGACGCGCGATCGGCGCCGCGCGCTGCTCCTGGCGCTGACACCCGCCCTCGGCGGACTCGTCGCGGAAGTCCTCAAGATCCTGCTCCGGCGCGAGCGCCCGGGTCTGCACGAGGGCGCCTATTTCTTCCGACCCTTCTCCGATCAGCCTTTCTATACCCGCGACATCGGCTTGCCGTCGTCCCACGCCTTGGTGGCGTTCAGTGCGACATGGCTGCTCTGTCGGCTCTACCCCAAGGCGTGGCCCGTCTGGGTCGCGCTCGGTGCGGGGTGCGCGTACAGCAGAGTGCAGGCGCATGCGCACTTTCTGTCGGATGTAACGGTGGCGGCGGTGGCGGCGTATGCGGTGGTGGCGTGGGTGTGGGGGCGGTGGGGGGTAACGGGTG
>JBBRGR010000239.1:0-4295 GCA_038223815.1 Gemmatimonadales bacterium | reverse complement strand
GTCAATTCGACGACCGAAAGCTGCGCAGGAGGGCCAGCATGGCACGGTCATTGGTGACTTCGTCCACGTCGCCCTTTGGTGTCTCAAGCAGCTTGGGAATGCGGTCGAAACGCGGGTCGGTCATAATGCGCCGGAAAGGTTCCGTGCCGAGGCTGCCCTCACCGAGGAGCGCGTGGCGATCCTTCCTGGAGGCAAACGGGTTCTTGGAGTCATTCAGGTGGAGGCAGCGGAGGTGCTGGAGCCCGATGGTGCGATCCCAGGCGTCCCAGACCCCCTCGAAATCGTTCACGAGGTCGTAGCCCGCGCTGTAGAGGTGGCAGGTGTCGGCGCAGAAGCCGACTCGATCCTGGACATCTGACCCGATCAAAGCCCGAATATCGCGGAGTTCCTCAAAACTGCGCCCGAGGACCGTTCCGCTGCCGGCCGTCGTCTCCAGGTACACCATCACGCTCCCGGGGACGGCACGGAGCGCCTCGGTGATCGCTCCCGCATTCCGCTCGATTCCCGCGTCGTGGTCATCCATGAAGTTGCCGGGGTGGGAGACGATCCCCTCGAGGCCAAGTGCTTGGGAACGTGTGAGTTCGCCGCGAAACGCCTGCTGGGACTTGGCCCGGAGCTCTGGGTCGGGGGAGGCCAGATTGATCAGGTACGAATCGTGCGAAACGATCGCCCCGAATGGATGCTCTTCGCGCGCCCGCTGGAAGGCGGCCGCAATCTCCGGCGTCACCTCCGGCTCCCGCCACATGTTCGGGGTCTTGGTGAAGAGTTGGAGCGCTGTCGCCCCGATCGCCGCCCCGCGGCCCGGGGCGGTGGCAGGGCCTCCCGAGGTCGAGACGTGGGCGCCGAGCAGTTCCCCCGGTTGCGCCGCCCGCTCGGCCGCCATCTTCTCGGGCAGAGGTTTCGTGTCGGACATCGTGCGCATTGATCCTCTGCCTCCGCAGTTGCCGAGTGCCTCGCGATCGAGCGGGGCACGCGCGCTGGTGATTCTGGTCGGTTCCCCGGACGAGCGTCCAATCGGGCTCGAGGGGGAGCTGGTCCGCGCCGGCTTTCAGGTCGCCGAGGCGGAAGATATGCATGGCGTGCCGGAAGAGCGGCCTGCGCTGGTGCTTGCCACGTGCCGCTCCCTCACGATCAGCGGGCGCGAGATGCTGGATTCGCTGGCGAGCGCCCGCGCGAGCGGGGCCCAGATCGTGATGCTCATTGCCAGCGACGACCCCCTCGATCTCGTCTGTGCCGCCGAAGCAGGGGCCGACGAGGCGATCCTCCTGCCGCTCGAATCGCGCCAACTGATCGCCCGCCTCAGGGCCCGACTGGTGGCCCCGCGCGGTGGGGGCCATCTGGTCCGGGGTCGCGATCTGCGGCTCTTCGAAGTCCTGCAGAGCGTCGCGACTGAACTCTACCGCGAAGAGATGCTCCACGCCCTGGTGCACGGGCTCTCCCGTGCCCTCGGCCTCCCGTCGGTGAGTTGCCTCCTGCACCACCCCGAGGCCGTGACCGGCCGTCTGGTCGCCGCAAGTGATCGGCCGAAGGTCCGGGATGCTGACGTGGACCTCGAGCGCTGGCCGGAGGCGGTCGCCGCGGCCGCGTCGGCACTGACCTGTCACCTCCCGGATGTGCGCGCGAGTCCGCTCTTTCGCGGCGTCACCGGCCGCCCAGGGAGCATCGGGGCAGCCATGGACCTCGGCAGCACGGCCGCGATCCCCCTTCGCCCGATGGGCCGAAGCATCGGGTCCGTGGTGCTCCGGTCGGGTCATGGTGACGCACGCATCACGGCTGGCCAAGTCGAGTTCGCCGAGCTGGCGGTGCAGGCGACCTCGCGGCTGCTCGAGACCGACGACCGTCGCGGGGCCATTGGCCGTCGGCAGGCGATCACGGCGCATGTCGATCCACTGACCGGTTGCGGGACCCTCGATGCGCTGGATCGCCGGTTGCGGGAAGAATTTGATCGTGCCCGCCGCTACGACGTTTCCTTCGCCCTGGTGCTCCTCGACGTGGACGGGATGCGTATCATCAACGAGCGACTCGGTCGCGACGGCGGGCATCGCGTCCTCTCCGACCTCGGCCGTCTCTTGCAACGAGAGCTCCGCGCCCCCGACTTCGTCGCCCGGTACGGCGGGGAGGAGTTTCTGCTCCTCCTCCCCGAGACCGACCTGCAGGGCGCGCGCGATGCGGTGCATCGGATCCGCGACCGGATGGACTCGGCCGGCCTCGGGGAACTGCAACTCGGGGTGCGCTGCCGGTTGACGGCAGGGGTAGCTGTCTATCCGCATCCCGCGGTGCATCGGCCCGAGGATCTCTTCCCGATGGTCGAGGGCGCCATGCTCGACGGCAAGAGCCAGGACATGGACCGGATCGGCAGCGCGGCCTGACGCGAGGCGGTCAGCGAGCTCGCCGACGCAGCCAGACCAGCGGATCGAGGGCGATCTGCTGGTCACCCCGGATCTCGAAATAGAGGTGGGCCCCGTGGTCGCTGTTGGCGCCGCCAACGCTCCCGAGGGCCTGCCCGCGTGTCACCTGCTGCCCTTCGGTCACCGCGGCGCTCTGTAGCTGCATGTAGAGTGAGTAGTAGCCATCGCCGTGCTGCACGAACACCGAGAGCCCGTAGGTCGAGAGCCGCCGTACCAGCACCGCGGTGCCCGCCTCGACGGCTTTCACGAGCGTCCCGACCGGCGCGCCGATCCCGATCCCCTGATTGCGCACGACCGCACCGCTCTTCAGCGTGTCCCGGCCGAACTCGAAGAGAATGTCCCCATCCACCGGCCACTCGAGCTTGCCGAGATCGGCGGTGGAGAGGTTCCGTCCGGATACCACCGGCGCGGCGGCCGCCGGCCGCGCCGCGCGATTGGCCTCGGCGGTGCGCCGCGCCCGTTCCAGTGAGGCCAGCAGGTCGTTGACCCGGGCCTCGTCGCGCTCGAGCGTGGTCAGTTTCTGTTGCGTCTGTTGCGAGCTGCGCTGCAGCGTGCGCAGCTGTGCCTGCCGTTCGTCGGCAAGATTCGCAAAGCGCTCCAGCTCAGCCTCACGCTCGCCGCGGCGACGATCCAGTTCCGTCCGGATGCCGAGCAGTTCATCGCGTTGGGAGCGCACGCGCGCCGTCAGGCGTTCGACGTCACCCACGAGTGCACGATCCTGGCGCGAGGTCAGGTACAGATATTTGTAGCGGGTGAGCAGATCGCCGAACGACTCGGCCGCCAGGAGGACCTGGAAGGTATAGAGGGGTCCGCGCTTGTAGATGTCGGCGAGTCGGCGGCGGAGCACCGCTCTCCGATCGGCGAGGTTGTCCTGTGCCAGGGTCATCTCGGCCGCGGAGCGCTCCAGTTCCGTCCCGAGGCCGCCGATCTGGCGTTCGATTTCGCTCACCAGCCGAGTGGTGGCATCCTTCTGGCGCTCGATGTTGCGGAGGGCGGCGCCGACATCGCTCACCTGCCCGGAGATCCGCTGCTGCTGCCGCTGGAGCTGCTCGCGTTCCTGCCGGATCTGTTCGAGACGGCGGCGAGAGGCTTCGAGGTCGGGGGTGCCCTGGCCCACGAGCGGCAGCGCGAACAACGCGAACAGGAGTGGCGCGATGATCGCTGATCGATGGTCGATGATCGATCGAACGGACCGCACCCGACGCAGTGGGCGCCCGGCGCGGTTATCGATCATCGACCATCGATCAGCGATCATCGGTACCTCAGACCTTCTTCAGATGCCGCCCGACGCTCACCAGCGAGCCGGTGAGGCCGAGCAGCACGCCGAAGATCAACAGCACCATCACTTCGAGCGGGCCGAAGAAGGTGAGGCCCATGCCGAGGCCGAACTGGCCGGCGGCGAAGGCGCCGAAGACGGCGGCACAGAGCAGGGCCGCGATGATCCCGCCCAGCAGCCCCTTGATGGCACCCTCGAGGAGGAATGGCCCGCGGATGAACCAGTCGGTGGCACCGACCAGTCGCATGGTGCGGATCTCGCGCGCGCGGTGGAGCACGGTCATCCGGATCGTCACCCCGATGATGACGATGCTGACGAGCGCGAAGGCGGCGCCGATGGCCAGCCCCACGAAGGCGGCGATCTGCCGCAGCGCGTCGAGCCGCTCGACCCAGTCGCGCCCGTAGCGCACATCCTCGATGAAGTCGAAGCCGCGCAACCGCTCGGCCACCTCGCCGGCGTGTTTCGCGTCCCGGAACTCGGGGCGCAGCCGCACCTCGAGGGAGGGCGGCAGCGGGTTGATCTCGAGATCCTGGTAGGCCTCCTGAAACTCCACCAGGTCGCGCCGGGCCCGCACCAGCGCCTGCTCCTCTGACACGTACTGCACTGCGAGG
>JBBRGR010000238.1:0-4304 GCA_038223815.1 Gemmatimonadales bacterium | reverse complement strand
GTTCGAAGATCCGCTCGCGCGCCTCCGCGGGGATCCCCGGCCCGACGTCGCGCACCGTCAGTCGCGCCTGACCTGCCTCGGGATGGACCGCCAGCTCGACCGGACCCTGACCGCCGTGGATCAGGGCGTTCTCGAGCAAGGCCACGATCGCCCGCTCCAGCAGGGAGGGATCGCCGAGGACTGGCGTCGCTTCGAAGGTACCGAGGCGCAGCTCTCGTCCGGCCGCCTCGGGGAGTGCTCGCACGCGGCGCAGTGATTGCTCGGCGAGATCATCCAGGTAGAGCGGACGGTGTTGTGGGGGACGCTCGCTGTCGCTGCGGGCGAGCAGCAAGAGGTCACTCACGAGACGTCCCATCCGGTCCGCTTCGCTGGTGATGCGCGTCAGCGTCTCGCGATCGCGGGTGGCATCGGCGGTCGCCGCGAGCGCGGCGTCCGCTTCGCTCCGGATGATCGCCACGGGGGTGCGCAGTTCGTGGGCTGCGTCGGCGAGGAAGGCACGCTGGCGCGCGGCGAGTTCGCGCTCTCGATCGAGTCCGACCTCGAGTCGGCCGAGGAGGCCGTTGAACGCCTCCGTCAACTGGCGCACCTCGTCATCGGCGGCGGGCACCGCGAGTCGGGGGAGCTCGCGATCTCCTCGGATCACCGCGTCGCCCGCGGCTTCGGCCGCGTCCGCCACGCGGCCCACCGGCCGCAGCGCCGGTCGGGCGAGGACGACGCCGAGCGCCCCGCCGAGGAGCAGCAGGGTGGGGAGGCCGACGGCGAGCGCCAGGCGGAGCAGGCGGATCCGCTCGCGGTAGGGTGCATTCGGTTGGCCGATCACGAAGCGCAGCCCGTCGGGCATTGGCACCGCGAGAGCCCGGATGTCCATGCCACCCTGGCGCATGTCGGTGGGCACTTCCGGCGTCGCGAACGGGTCCAGGTGATCCAGATCTGGTGAGCCGGGGAGGTGTTGGGAGACGGCAATCCGCCGGCCGGTGGTGTCATAGGCGATGATGGTGCGCTCCCCCAGGAGCAATTCACCGACGATATGACTCACCACGGCATCGCGTGTCGGGTACTCGGTGCGATCGATCGCGTAGAGATCCCGTGCCGCGTGGGCCACCTCGAAGAGTTCGCGGTCGAAGTCCTCACGATACCCGCGCTGCAACACGAGCACGAAGGCGGTGGCCCCCGTGAGGAGGACCAGCGCCAGGCCGATCGTGAACGTGGTGGCGAGTCGCCAGCGCAGCGGGGCCCTCACGCGCCGCGCTCCGGATCGAGACAGTAGCCGGCACCACGGATGGTATGCAACAAGGGGCGATCGCCTGGGCCATCGACCTTGCGCCGGAGTCGGGCGATATAGACGTCGATGATGTTCGAGAACGGGTCGTAGTTCTCGTCCCAGACTTTCCCGGCGATCAGGGCGCGCGAGCAGACCTCGCCGGCGTGCTCCGTGAGAAAGGCGAGCAGCGCGAACTCCGTCGTGGTGAGCTCCAGATTCCGCTCCCCACGCCACCCGTGCTTGCTCACCGGATCGAGGCGCAGGGTGTCCACCTGAAGCACGGTGGGTCGGACCAGCGTGGGCCGGCGGGCGATCGCGCGCAAGCGCGCCAGCAGTTCCTCGAGCGCAAATGGTTTCACGAGATAATCGTCCGCGCCGCCGTCGAGGCCGGCGATGCGGTCCTCGAGGGCATCGCGGGCGGTGAGGATCAGCACCGCGGCAGGGTCGTGCTGCGCGCGCAGTTCCGCGAGCAGGGTCAGGCCCGAGCCATCGGGAAGGCCGAGATCGAGCAGCACCACATCGTACGGATCGAGCGCCAGCTTGCTTCGCGCCGCGGCCAGCGACCCTGCCACGTCCACGGCGTGGGCGTGCTCCCGCAGCCCACGCGCGGTCGCGTCGGCCAGCCGGCTCTCGTCTTCCACCAGGAGGACTCGCACGCCGGAAAGGTAGCGCGAGGATCGATTCATCGGAGGTTCATCTTCCCGAGGTAGGTTGCCTCCATCTCACGCCGGAGTCGCCATGGTTCTGCTCCTCATTCCGCTCTTCCTCCAGGACACCGTGCGCCTGGATGCCGGAGTCGCGATGGCCCGAGCCATGGCGCGCGCCCCGGCCATTGTCGCGGCGGACGCGCGCTTCCGCGCGGTCACGCTCGCTGGTCGGGATGCCGGTCGCCTGCGGAACCCGCAACTCGGCGTGTCGGCCGAGAATCTCGGGATGCAGCGTCAGGTGACCGGCAAGGATGGCCTCGCCGGGACCGAGGGGCAGATCACGCTGCAGACGGTGCTGCCCCTGGGCGGCGACCTTGCGGCGGCCCGCCGGGGCGCCACGGCACACACCGCGCTCGCCGCCAATGATGCCGCCATGGTCCGTGCGGAGCTGCAGGGGGCGCTGCTCCGCGCCATCGTGGCGCACCAGCAGCAACACCGCGTACTGGTGGCGGCAACTGCCGAGTCGGAGGCCCTGGATCGCTTTGCCGCCGCGATGACGGCCCGCGCACTGGAGGGTCGTGCCTCGGGGGGCGAGGCCGCGAGGGTGCGAACCGAGGCCGTGTTGGTGGCGTCACAGTTGACGCGACGCCATGCCGAGCTTGCGGTCGCCGATGCCTGGCTCGCGACCACTCTCGACTTTCCTGCGAATACACCATTTCGGATTGATCCTCCCGCCCAGTGCGAAGCCCCCGGCACGGGCGCGGTCATCGATCTTCAGCGGGCCCAGGCGAAAGCAACACTGGCGGAGGCCCTCGTCGGTCAGGCCCATGCCCGGCGGATCCCGGATCTGATACCGCAGGTCGGCTTTCGTCGCACGGCTGGCTTCAGTGGCGTGCTGGTCGGCGTCGCGATGGATCTTCCCCTGTTTTCGTCAGGGGGGAATGGTGCCGCGGCGGCACGCGCCGATGCTGAGGCAGCGGCCGCTGACGTGGGGCAGGCCGAACGCGATCTTGCCGCGGGGCAGGCCGCTGAACAGCGCGTGTTCTCCGCCCTGCAGGCGATTGGAGGGCGGTACGGGACCGATTGGGAGCGCGACCTCACCCAGGCGGTCACCGCGGCCGAGGCGCGCTGGCAGGAGGGTCAGGGGACGCTCGCTGAACTCTTCGATGCGCGCCGCGTGCGTCTCCTGGCGATCGAGGAACATGCCAGCTGGCGCGAACGACTCCTGGCCAACCGCGTGCTGCTCGCGCGGACACGTGGTGTTCCGATCACTGCGTCCCTGTTGCTTGACGACTGCCCCGGAGTCCCACGATGAAGGCTGCACCCCCGATGGTTCTCGTGCTCCTCCTCATGGCGTGTGGCGATGCCCCTGCACCAGAGGAGGCGGCACGAGCCCTTCCCGCCGGAACGATCGAATTCACGCCGGCACAGCTGTCGCAGGCGCGGCTCGGCTTTGACACGGTGCGACTCGAGTCCACGGCCATCCCCCTCTCGCTCCCCGGCACGCTCGATCCCCCGGACCCCGTCACGGCCCATGTCGGCTCGATCGTCAGTGGACGAGTGGACGCGGTGCTGGTCCTTCCCGGCGACCGGGTACGGGCCGGGCAGGCCTTGGTGAAGATCCACTCCCACGAACTCGCGACGGCGCGTCGTGATTTGGCGACCGCCAACGGGGCGGTAGCGGCGGCCAAGGCTGCGCTGCAGCGCTCGACACGATTGCTCGCCGCCGGCGCCGTGGCGCGCGAGGAGGTCGAACAACGCGAGGCGACCTTCCAGGCCGCCGAGGGAGAGCGCGTGCGGGCGGCCGAAATTGTCGAGCACCTGCATCCCGACGGCGAGGACGTCACCATCATTGCGCCGCGGGCGGGGGTCGTCTTCCGCGTCACGGCACAGCTCGGCGAGGCCGTGCTCGAAGGCGCGCCACTCGTCGAAGTGGGCGACGATGCCTCGCTCTGGGTCACGACGTGGGTCCCGGAAGCGAGTCTCGGGCTGGTCAGTACGGCGCGCGACGTGCGCGTCACGCTGGCGGCCTTCCCCGGTGACACGCTGCCCGGCCGGGTCGTCCGCACCGGTGGACGCCTCGACGCGGAGCGTCGCGCGGTGGATATCCGGGTGGCCCTCCTGCGCCGACCGGCGGGGCTGCGTCCCGGGATGTTTGCCACCGTGCATCTCGAGGGCGCTGAGCGCGTCGAGCGTGCCGTGCTCCCCGCCGAGGCCGTGCAACGGGTCGGGGCCGGGGCCGAGGTCTATGTGGTGGATGCGCCCAATCGCTTCCGCCGCTTTCCGGTCACCGACGCGGTGCTCCTCGCCGACGGGCGCGTCGCCGTCCTTGGGCTCGCACCCGGGATGGTGGTCGTGGGTCGCGGCGCCTACATCGTGCGCTCGACCCTGGACGC
>JBBRGR010000237.1:0-4307 GCA_038223815.1 Gemmatimonadales bacterium | reverse complement strand
CGCTCCCATCCCATCCAGACGCCCTGCTGCGCGTTCCACCGGCGCTGGCGATGCAGGAGCACAAAGGCATCCCGGGTCTCGGGGGCGTGCCGGGTATTCAGGGCACGCATCCCGGCAACGGCCGCGGTCACGATGGCGTCGTCTCCCGCCACCCGCTCCGCACCGGCGTCCGTGAAGTCGCTGAGCAACGCGAAGTGGAGGTGCTGCTCCCGATTGGCCAGGAACTGGACCTCAAGATTCTCGAGCGCCTCCTCGACGGCTGCCACGCTCCCGAAGAGCACGGGGATCACCACGGCTGTCCGGCAGACTTCGGGGATGCCGTGCTCGCGGAAGTCGAGCTTGGGGAGGATGCGCGGCGGCAGGAACGTGGTCACCAGTTGATTGAGCGCGTGCACCGCGATGTCGATGGCCGGGAGGAGCCCAAGCAGCCCCACCGCGAGCCAGGCTGGGCGGGCGGCCGGGCCGGCGAACCACAGGAGCGAGAGGATCGCGAGCGCGCTGCCGACCAGCAACCCGCCGCCGAAGACGGTCGTGGGGTGACGACAGACCCAACGGTGCACGGCCTCGCGGGGACCCGGACGATAGCCGGTGGCCTGCTGCAGCGCTGGCCAGCCGGCGTCCACGAGCCCGTATCCGACATGGCCGCGCCGCTGGTCGCCGCGCTCGGCATGCCCTTTGGCCAGGGCGATCGCCATCGCCGCAACCTCCGGCTCCTCCCGCCTGGTGCGCTTGGCGATCCGCTCGACTTCGTGACGATAGCGGTCCCGCGTCGCGAAGGTCATCCGCGCGTAGTCTCCGGTCGGGTCGCGTCGGAGCACCGCGTCCATCGCGCTGTGCCGCTCCACGAGCGCGCGCCAGTCGAGTCGGGCGATGGCGCGCAGCGACGTGATGCTGTTCGCCATCATTTGCTGCGTCAGCGCGAGCCGTTGCGTGGCCTGTGTGTCGGCGTCATCACTGTGCAGGGCGTGGTCGGCGATCCACGCTTCGAGACGCGCCAGCGGGGGAAACGCACCGCGTGTGTGACGAAGCTGCCGCAACAGCCGCGACACGAAGATCGCCGACAAAGGGGGGGGCGCCGCGACGAACTCGCCGAGGGTCTCGCGCAGGAGCTCGGGGCTGGCATCGTCGGCCGCAAGGATGCGCTCGACCCAGGCATCCGCCGCCGCCAGCTCGTCCAGCCGATGGACGGTGCGCAGGGTCATCCGACGAATGTTCTCGATCAGCCCGAGGCGCAGCATGGCGGGGATCGCCCAGAGCTCGCCGATCGAGAGCGGTGTGATCTCCTGGGCCGCTGCAAGTACCCGACCGATGTTCTCGGCGTCCAGCCGTCCTTCACTGTGCGAGATCAGCAGGATGGCGACCTCGTACACGCGCGGATAGCCGGCGAGCGTGCCACTGGCCAGCTCCGGCAACTCGCGGTAGTAGCCGCGCGGCAGACTCGCGCGCACCTCGCGCGTCTGCTCCTGCACCACATGATAGTTGTCGAGCAGCCAGTCTCCGGCCGGGGAGACGTCCAGCGCCGAGGGAACCGTCATGAGACGCGCGTGGGCGCCATCCAGGATCCGGCGTGTCTCATCGAGGCGGAGGAGCAGACGCGGCGATCGGGAGCGACGCCGACCATCCGTCAGCTGCTGTGCCCCGGCCATCTCGCGGGCGCGGGCCGCAAGGTGCTCGAGCCCGAGGAGTTCCCCGTGGATGGGACCGACGAGCAGTTCGTCCGGACCATCTCGAGGGGGCGTACGCCGTCCCAGCAGGCGATGAATCGGGAGGGAAAGCGGAATGGTACGGACCTCGGGTGGCGGGACCCAGCAGCCAGCGGCGTGCCGGGGCCACCCGGGTGGGGGTGATCCCGGAACCTGCAAGATAGCGTGATGGGATGAGCTCGCGCGTCACCAACTACGTCGCAGATGCTCCTCGATCCAACGATGGAGGGATTCCGCGAAGGCAGTCGCGAAGGCGACGCGACTGGCCTCGGTATCGCGCACCCCGGTGAAGTGCGCTTCGAGTTGGAAGCCCACCACGGCCCCGACGGTGTGGCGTTGCGTGTTGTAGCCGCCATTGAAATAGGGATCGCTGCCCGGTGACGGCATCGTCGGACTCGGCACGGCCGGAAAGCCTTGCGCCGCCAGCCACCCACCAAGACTCATCGGGCCGCGGAGAACCTCGGCGAAGGGACGCTCCAGGGTCGGCAGCCCCCGCAACGAGCTGCTCGCCAGGTAGCCCGCGTTGAGTGTCTTGTCGTCCAGCCCGAGCGTGGAGGCAGAGAGCAGATAGCCGAGTTCGATCCGTGCGATCGGATGGCCATGGCCATGCAGATCCACGTACACCGCGAAGCCGTGTCGCGCGACGGCGGTGGCCTTGGCGGTGTCCACGAACGCGTGGAACTCCGTCCAGGCCTGTATCGCCTGCGCATTCCCCGCCGCTGCCTCGACGATCTCGCGATTGGCATCGAGCTTGGTGCGACGGAGGTGCGTGATCACGAGATGCGGTGCTCGGCCGGTGCGTGCCACCAGCGCGGCCGAGATGGCCCGCGCCAATGCGATGGTGTTGTTGTCGGTGACCGTCGTGCCCACAGTGCGGGTGGGAATGTCCGACGGGGCCACACTGCCGCCGTGCGGGACGCTGATCACGACCGCGAGCGCACCGGGCACATACTCGATGAAATCGCGCTGCCCGAAGACCGGCACGCCGGGCGGGAAGGCGGAAGGGGGCGGCGGTGGTGGTCCGACGACCGGTCCGGCACCCTCCCCGCACCCAGCAAGCAGGAGCAGGGTGGCATGCCACGCGAGTGCCGCGCGGAACGAGCGGGTCATTGTGGCTCCAGACAGAGGACCGGCCATGCACGACTCACCGTCGAAAAAGATACGCCACCTTCACGAAGAACGCATCCTCCGTCCGCTCCAATGCCTGAAAGGTCAGCGGCCGCTCCCCGCGCAGCGTCGACCCATACCCGAGAAAGGCCACGGTCCCTGGAGTCGGCTCGTAGGAGACCAGCCAATCCATCCGGAGCCGATCGGTCTGCCGTGCTGGGGACGCGGCACCGGTGATCAGAATCGGGAGACCGCTCACCGGATCGAGCAGCATCGCCTGGCGCTCGCTCCGGTACTCGGCGACCAGACGGAAGAAGAGGGCACGATTGGGTTGGACTTCCACCTTGAGGCGCGGCAGCACGGTGCGGGCGAACTCGCTGCCATCACGCGCCCGTTCGAGCCGCTGCGTCGCGAGGGTGCCGAACACGCGAACCGCCGGCGACGGTCGCATCGTCAGGGACGCACTCGCCGAGGTGCTGCGGCCCTCCGCGGCCTCCGGAAAGATCGCGCGCGTGCCACCGGCGACGTTCACCGAACCCTGCCAGAGCCGCCACGTCGGCGTGGTCACCGTCGCGGACACACCAACGGCGTCGAAGAGGCCGCTGGCGAGCGGGAAGGGCGCGATACCGGTGCTGCCCTCAACAGTGTAGCTGCGGTAGCTGGCCGGATCGAAACGCACAAAGCCCAGATCCCCGCGCGCGCTGAGGTTCCAGCCCCCACGGAGGCGCATCGAGCCGTTGAGTTCATTGCTCCCTTCGATGGCGCGCCCGCCAAGTTCCCCGTAGTTGTAGATCCGCGAGACGCCGCCGAAGACCGTCGCTTGCTCGATCAGTGCACCGCGGCTGCCGTACACGGAGAAGCGATTGAAGGCACGCGCCGTCACCACGCCCGGACGGTTCACGAAGCCGCTCCAGGTCTCGAAGTCATTGCCGACCGCCGTCACCTTGTAGTTGAATCCGAAGGCGCGGCCGGTACGGTCCACCTCGACCTCCCAGAGCGGATCCGTGCGAACGTCCGACTGCCTCCCGCCGCGGGTGAACGACGCGCCGAGCTGGGCCTGCAGGTAGTACAATTTGGCGAAGACGAGCCGGGTGTCGGCCGAAATCACGCGATTGAAGCGGCCGTCGTCATCGCGGTTGGTGAGGGTGAGCCCCGCCACCGAATTCGCGCCCACATCACGCCGCACGCGGGTCAGGTTGACGAGTGCCCGCGAGTCATCGTCCACCTCGTCGAGTGCCGTGAGGTGTGCCACCGTGAACGCACCATACTTGCCCGTGGCTTTGGCCCCGACGAGGGGATTCGCGACCGTCCGCGTGTACACCAGATTGTTCGGCGAGGCGAAGAGCTCGATCCCCTCGAGGAAGAACGGGCGCCGTTCGGGGAAGAAGAGCGCGAAGCGCTCGTTGATCGTCACCAACCCGGCGTCGGACTCGACCTGGGAGAAGTCGGGATTGATGGTGCCGTCGAGGGTCAGCTGCGTGAAGCCGAGCCGGAAGT
>JBBRGR010000236.1:0-4314 GCA_038223815.1 Gemmatimonadales bacterium | reverse complement strand
GCTCGTCGTCATGGCGGGGATCTTCACGAATTGGGCCACGGCGCGCGCGGCGACCTGGGCGCTGCTCCTTGGCGGGCTCACGAACCTGTACTCGCCCTGGCAGCTCTACTACAATACTCCGGCCGCTGAGCGTATCAGCTTCATCTGGGTCGGAGTGCCGGGCTGGATCGTCGCTCTCGTCGTGGTGGTGGTCGTGAGTCTCCTCGACCGCCGCAAGAACACTGCGCTGGAAGGTCTGACTTGGAAGACGACAAAGACTCCGCTGTCAGGTGAATGAACCCGGTGATATCTGATTTATGAACATAATATTCCCCCATGTCCGCATCTCCAGTCTGTTCCTTGCCCTCGCCGGCCTCGGCCTTGCACTCGTCATGCCGGTTTCCGCCACGGTCCCGGAGCGCAAGCCCCTGCACCGCACCGAGCGTGTGCTGGTGCCGTCGCTCCCGCAGATGACGGATAATTATCTCTGTTTTCCCGCCGTGCTCGACCTCGGAGACGACGTGCTCGTAAGTTTCAAGCGCGGGCATCGCCACGGCGGCGACGCCGAGGCCGTGCTGGACATGCTTCGGATCGACGGCCGCACCCGCGAACTGGGCGGCTGGCGCACCATCGCCGCAGTCAACGACCGGATCATGCAGATGGGCGAGTGGGTGCGTTTCCCGAACGGGGACATCGCCAACTACATCGACGCCCAGGTACTTGACGGAGGCGGGCGCAATCAGCGCACGGGTCTGACCGGCGTGCGTTCAACCGATGGCGGACGGACCTTCGGGCCGGTCGAACGGGTGGGGGTGGTGGACGGGGTCGAGTACGGTTATCCGTTTTCATTCATCGTCGAGGGCTCAACGACGCGGATGCTCGTCATGAGCTTTTCCAATCTCACTGGCGGCTACCCGACGTTCCCTCCGCGACCCCATGCCGGTCCGGTGAGCGTGATCCGCTCGGACGACAACGGACGCTCTTGGCGGTTTGTACGCAACCTCACACGGGAATTCGGGGACGTTCCGATCAATGAAAGCTTCTTTGTTCGTCACCGGGACGGTTTCCTCTTTGTGACACGGGGGTACGACAACCGTGCGCGCCTGCACCTGACGGACGGCGAGCTGAAGGTGCGGAAGCAGGTCGATCTCACGGAAGCCCATCCGTTCATCGAGAGCTATGTGGGGCGTCCGCGCCTCTTCGTGCGCGAGGGGGGCTATTATCTGATCGGACGCAGCTGGACCCAGCCCACGAAGGTTCAGACTGGACCGCTTGGTGCCGACGGCGTGCCGACGTTTCCGGCCGCGATGAAGATGTGTCTCTTCCGACTCGATCCCGACGAACTCGCGGTCACCTCGTATGCGGTGCTTGACAACCGGGAGGAGGCGAACGTGACCGATGCCTACTACCCTGCGCCCTACTTCCGCGAGGTCAATGGACACACGCGCCTGTACGTGGTCGACTACAAGGCGCTCAACCGGCAGCCGCCGCAGATTGTGGAATTCGAGTACCTTTGGAGTGAAATTCGCTGACACCATCGATCCCCTGCGGATTCGCCGTGACTGGCGCATCCTCTGCCACGACATCGGCAAACTTCCCGGTGCCGATCCGCGGCTGCCCGCGGTCGTGGTCACCGCCCATCACGACGCGCAGGCGGGCAATCCCGGCGCGGGCGACAACAGCTCGGGTGTCATCGCTCTGCTTTATGCGGGGCAACTTCCCCGGCGGGCGCTCGCAGCATCACAGTCCGCACGACAGGTTGCAGCACGTGTCGGTGGAGCAACTCCTGAAGCTCCTGCGCGGGGTGACCCCCTTTGTGCAGCGTCTCGCAGCGGAAGACCACTGGCCTTTCGCGGCCACGTTACCTGCGGACCAGAGGCGCGAGGCCCGGAGGGTCGGCCGCGCCCTGTTCGGCCTTCCGACTGATTTATGAACAAGGTTTCTGAGCATCGGTTGTCGTGCGATATCCTGGTGGCGGGCGGAGGTCCGGCCGGGTTGAGTTGCGCCCTCGCGGCGGCTCGACTGGGGGCAATGGTGATTCTTTGTCAGGACCGCCCGGTCCTTGGCGGCAACGCTTCGAGCGAGATCCGCATGCACATCGTCGGGGCCACCGGCCTTCGCGGTGGCGTGGCGTTGGAGACCGAGTTGCGCGAGGGCGGGATCGTCGAGGAGATCCGGCTCGACCTCGCCGTCCAGAATCCGCAGCGCTCGCCGTCGATGATGGACTTGCTGCTGTACGACAAGTGCCGGCGGGAGCCCAACCTTCGTCTTCTGCTCAACACCTCCATCGATGGAGCCGAGGTTGCCGACGGTTTTGTCCGCTCGGCGCGCGCGACGCGATCCTCGACCGAGGATCGCTTTGTCATCGAGGCGAAGACTTTCGTCGATTGCACGGGTGACGGTCGTCTCGGCGTCGAGACGGGCGTTCCGTTTCGACACGGGCGCGAAGCGAAAGACGAATTCGGCGAGTTGCTCGGACAAGAGGTGGCCGACAGCCGCACGCTGGGATCCACGATTCTCTTCCAAGCGCGGAAGCACGATCGCCCGATGCCGTTCGTCGCCCCGCCATGGGCGCGCAGATTTCGGCCGCAAGATTTCCGGCTTCGACCGTTCGGGAAGCCGGGGTCCGACCTCGGGCTCGAGTACGGCTACTGGTGGGCCGAGTGGGGTGGTTGTCTGGACACGATCAAGGATAACGAACGCATTCGCGATGAACTGCTCGCGGTCGTTCTGGGCGTGTGGAACCACATCAAGAATGAGTCGGGCCACGACGTCGCAAACTGGGCGCTGGAGTGGTTCGGCTTTGTGCCGGGGAAACGCGAGAGCCGGCGCTTTGTCGGACAGCATGTGTTGACCGAGGCGGATGTGTTTCAATCGCGGGCGTTTCCCGACGCGATCGCTTACGGCGGCTGGCCGATCGACACGCATCCGCCGGAGGGCGTGGACGCACCTGACCTGCCTCCCTGCGAGCAACATCATCTGCCTTGGCTCTATGACATCCCGCTGCGTTCCTGCCTCTCCGCCGGGCCGGCCAACCTGATGTTCGCGGGACGCAACCTTTCGGCGACGCACATCGCGTTCGCCTCCACCCGCGTCATGGCAACCTGCGCGGCGGTTGGGCAGGGCGTGGGCACGGCGGCGGCCCTCGCGTTGCGGGCTGGGGTCGCACCGGCGGAGATCGCCTCGAATGAGAAGCTGATGCGCGCGATCCAGCAGCGCCTGCTGCGTGACGATTGCTACTTGATTGGCGTTCTGAACCAGGATCCGGGCGACTTCGTCCTCAAAGCGACGACTGTGACTGCGTCGGGCAGCCAGCTCGGCGCGGGACCGGAGCAGGTGAGGAGCGGGCAGACGCGGTCCGTACACGGACGCCCTGGAAAAGTCCCCGCCCGGCTCGAGGGAAACCTCTGGGACGACGTGTTGAAGGAAGCCTCGGGCGGGCGGGTCGCCGACGAGGAAGTCACCTCTGCGCCCCCTGACCGGGCACGCCCCGGCCTGCACCGATGGATGAGCGATCCGGCCCAAGGCCTGCCGGCCTGGCTCGAGATCGGCTGGTCGTCCCCCGTGGACGTGGCGGAGATCGGGTTGGTCTTCGACACCGGCCAGCATCGGCATCTGACGCTGTCACAGGCCGATGGATATACCGCGACCATGCAATGGGGCTGTCCGCAGTCGGAGACGGTCAAGGCGTATCAGATTGAGGCGCGGGTCGATGGCGGCTGGCTCGAGGTGGCGAGGGAGGAGAACAATTATCGGAGGCTCCGGACGCATCTTCTCGCGAAGGCGGTGCGGACGGACGCGCTGCGGATCACCGTGGTGTCCACCCACGGACTGGACCATGCGCGGATCTTCGAGGTGCGCGCGTACGGGTAGCGGCGATGGCCGGCGCATCGTCCGCTCCCCCGAGGATGTGGAGCGGGCCGTCCAAGATCGCGCCGCCCGCGTAGGCGAAAGAAGCGGTGGCGGCGGGAAACGAATGCGCCTGTCTGTCGCGGCGCAAGGCGAACCCGTCCTGCCGGGTGGTCGCGCCGTCGTCACCGCCGAGAAGAATCAGCGTGCCGTCACGCACTCCGAAGACGCCGAAGGCAAAAGGTCGGGGCAGTCGTGCAAGAGGTTCCCAGCGGTCCTGGTCCGGAAGATAGAGCCAAGCCTCGTCGAGCGTGTGCTTGCGCTCCGTCTCCCAGCGGTTGCCTCCCGCCAAAACAGGACCTTCAGGGAAGGCTCCGCGTGCAAAGCCGGCGCTGCCGAGGGGAGGCGGGGTGATTTCCTGCCAGGGCAAGTACGCGGATGCGGGCGAGTTCGTCGCCGACGATCAGGTCCTGGTCGTCGCGCGTA
>JBBRGR010000235.1:0-4335 GCA_038223815.1 Gemmatimonadales bacterium | reverse complement strand
CGTTCGCTGATCGCCGATACCGGGCTCGCGCTGACGCTCGCCGCGACCGAGTTGTTCCGCGATGACCTCCGGCTGGTGGTGATGTCCGCGACGCTCGACGGTGCATCGGTGGCACGGCTGCTGGGCGATGCCCCACTGCTCGAGAGTGAGGGGCGTTCCTTCCCGGTCGAGACGCGTCACGTGCCGCCCCGCTCGGGGGTGCGCCTGGAGGCACATGTGGCGCAGGTGGTGCGCGAGGCGTTGACCACGGAGTCGGGGTCATTGCTGGTCTTTCTCCCGGGCGCTGGCGAGATCCGGCGCGTCGAGGGATTGCTGCGCGCGACGGCGCTTCCACCTGACGTGAGCGTGCACCCGTTGTACGGCATGCTTGCCGGCAGCGCGCAGGACGCCGCGATCGCACCTGCCGCCCCGGGGCGGCGCAAAGTGGTGCTCGCCACTTCCATCGCCGAGACCTCCCTCACGATCGAAGGGATCCGAGTGGTGATCGATGCGGGCATGATGCGTATTCCGCGCTTCTCGCCGCGCACCGGGATGACCCGACTCGAGACGG
The DNA here is from genome assembly GCA_038223815.1 of Gemmatimonadales bacterium. Classification (GTDB taxonomy): domain Bacteria; phylum Gemmatimonadota; class Gemmatimonadetes; order Gemmatimonadales; family GWC2-71-9; genus Palsa-1233. The sequence continues at coordinate 3,785 of JBBRGR010000235.1, read as the reverse complement.
TGCGTGTGTCGCGGGCGTCAGCGGACCAGCGTCGTGGCCGCGCAGGTCGCCTGATGCCGGGTGTGTGTCTGCGCTGCTGGAGCGCCGCGGAGGAGGGGGGGCTGGTCCCGCAGACGCGTGCCGAGATGCTTGACAGCGATCTGGCGCCGCTCGCGCTGGACCTGGCATCGGCGGGATTCGCCGATCCGGCCACGCTGCGCTGGTTGGATGCGCCTCCCGCCGCGGCGTTTGCGCAGGGCCGCGAGCTGTTGACGCTGCTGGGTGCCCTGGATGCGGCGGGTGCGTTGACGCCGCATGGCGAGGCGATGGCGGCGCTGGGGACGCATCCGCGATTGGCCCACCTGCTGCTGAAGGCGCGGAACGCGAACTCGGCGACGCTGGTGCGTGCCGCTGCGTTGGTCGCCCTGCTGGATGATCGCGATCCGCTCCGCGGCGCAATGGGGTCGCCGCCTGCGGATCTGTCGTTGCGACTCGACCTGTTGCAGCGTGCCACGCGCGATGGGGCGGGGACCCTTGGTGCCACGGTCGATCGACCCGCACTCGAGACGATCCGCGCGTCGGCCGCGACCTGGCGGCAGCGGATGGGAGCGTCGCCCACGGCGGCGGGAGCGGCATGGTCGGATGGGGTGCTGCTCGCCCTCGCCTATCCGGAGCGCGTGGCGCGCCAACGTGGTGGTGCCGGACGCTATCTGCTCCGGAATGGCCGCGGCGCCACCGTGGCGGTGACGGATCCGCTCGCGCATGTCGAATGGCTGGCCATCGCGACGATCGAGGATGTCGGCCGTGATGGACAGGTCCGGCTGGGGGCGGCGCTCGACCTTGAGGAGTTGCTGGTGCATGCGAGCGATCAGGTCGAAGTGGTGGATGAAGTGACCTGGGACGATGCGAGTGATGCGGTGGTCGCCCGGCGTCAGCATCGACTCGGCGCACTGGTGCTCCGGGAACAGCCGTTGCCACAGGTCGATGCCGAGGCAGTGCGCGATGCACTGTTGCGGGCGATTGTGGCCGGAGGGATCGGGGCGCTGCCGTGGTCGGCGAATGCCAGCCATCTTCGCGAGCGACTGCACTTTCTGCATCTGGTGGATGCGCGGTGGCCGGACGTCGGTGACGCGGCGTTGCTCGCGACGCGTGCGGCGTGGCTGGGCCCGAAACTCACCGGCATCCGCACGCTCGACGCGATCAGCCGGGTTGACCTCGGCGCCGCACTCCTGGACCAACTGGACTGGGAGCAGCGGCGTCGGCTCGACGAGCTGGCACCCGAGCACATCGAGGTGCCCACGGGGTCGCGCATTCGCGTGGACTACGCCGATCCGGCGGCACCGGTGCTCGCCGTGCGGCTGCAGGAGGTGTTCGGGATGCGTGAGACGCCGCGCGTCGGTGGCGGTGGGGTGCCGCTCACGATGCATCTGCTTTCCCCGGCACACCGCCCGATGCAGGTGACGCGCGACCTGGCCAGCTTCTGGGCGACGGGATACTTCGATGTGCGGAAGGAGCTGCGCGGGCGCTACCCGAAGCACCACTGGCCTGACGACCCGCTCACGGCGGCGCCGGTGCGGGGGGCGAAGCGACGGTCCTGAGCGTCGCGTCCCGCCGCGCCGAGGCCCTGCAGGGAGTGGTCGCGTTCTGCCGTGACCACTCCCCCGGGTGCCTGCCTAGAAGCGCACGCCGAGCGTGATCGGAACCAGCGTCGACTTCGGATCGCCGAAGCCGTACATGAGCCGACCTTCCGCGAAGAGATTCTTCCCGAATCGGACGCCGAGCCCTGCGGTCATCGCCGGATCAGAGTTGGTGTTGGTGAAGCGGACGCCGCTGACGAGGGTCTGATTCTCGTTGCGCACCACGCCGACGCCGCCGATCACGTACGCCATCGGCGACAGATCGTAGTCGATCCGCGCAAAGGCCGCGAAGATGTTGGCGTGGGAGTCGGCGAAGGCGTCCTGGTTCAGCCGGTGCATCGACGCGTGGACCTTGTAGACGAGCTTCGAATCCATGGGGCGGTAGCCGAGGGCGACGGCACCGTGAAAACCGGTCTGGTAGAGATCGGCGCTGGTGCCGAGTGGGATGGTCGCGCCACCGCCGAGTTCGACGTCCCATGAGCCGGACTGGGCGGAAGCAAGGGCGGGGACGGCGGCGAGGATGAATGCTGCCAACACGATGCGACGCATACGGGACTCCTGGTGAATGAACCGTCGCGCGGTGCGACGGGACTACACCCAAGAGCACGTCAGCCAGCGCAAATCGTGCACACTTTACTTCGGTTGAAATCGCCCTACATCCTTCGATGGAGTCCACGGATGTTTCGGCTCGAAGTGGCGCCAGAGCAGGGCCGACACCGTGCGAAGCAGGACGTAGCCCTGGTTCTGGCGCCCCCACGACTGGTCCTGCTGGTTCTTCGTGATCACCGCGAAGACGTAGTCGCCCGAGGGGGCGTTGACGAGCACCACCTCGGAGCGCGAGCGATTGACGGCGCCCTGCTTCGAGGCGGCCTGCACCCAGGGTGGCAGGGCCGAGAGGGCTTCGGCGGTGTAGTAGATGCGGGTCAGATGACGATACATCTCGGCCGAGGCAGCCGGGCTGACCGCCTTCCCGTTCCGGAGACGCACCAGCAGCTCGGCCATCTCGCGGGGCGTGGTCTCTCCCCATCCCATGGCGGTGCGGTTGGATTCACGGCCTGGGGTGCGGGAGTTGACGCGCGTGGAGTCGAAGCCGTTCGTGGCGAGCCAGTGATTGATCGCGGCGCCAGTGACGATTCCCTGCAGCCAGAGCGACGCGGCGTTGTCCGAGGTGGTGATCATCATCAAGGTCGCCTGTGAGAGCGGCACCTTGGCGCCGGCCTGCAGCTTGTCGAAGAGGTCATCCTCACCGCCGTAGCGGAGGGAGTCGGCCCAGACGAGGGTCGTGTCGAAGCGAAGCGCTCCGCGATGGATCTGGTCGAAGACTGCCAGGAGAATCGGGACCTTGATCATCGAGGCGGTGGGAAAGACTTCGTCGGCGCGGAGCATGGCACCGCGGCCGGTCGTCAGGTGGCGGACGTAGATGCCGACGTCGCCCTGCACCTCACCGGCCAGCGTGGCGAGCTTCGCCTCGAGGGCAGGGTCGCGGCGGACCGCGGGCCACGAGGACTGCGCATGCAGGGGGGTGCTGGCGAGCAGGAGCAGGGCGAGAGACAGGCGAAAGGGGGGCATAGGGGCCGGGAACGGTGGACGGGGAACGGGGAACGGGGAACGGGGGAAGGATAGCCCGGTTGCCTCCACCTTGACCTGAGGCCGAAACCCCGCCAGCGTGATTGCGTACGTCTCCCCAGTCCCCAGTCCCCAGTCCCCAGTCCTCCGTCACCCCGCACCCCTGACCCCATGCCCTTCCTCTCCGCCCTGCTTGCGACGGCCACGCTGCTCGCGCCGGTTCCCCCTGAGCCGCGCGTCCATTCCGGGAGGGCAGGCGACCTTGCCGTGCGCCCGCCCCGCCTGGTCGGGGAGCTCGTCGTGGACGGCGCGCTCGACGAGGCGATGTGGCGGGAGGCCTCGGTCCTGACCGGCTTCTCCCAGTTCACGCCGGTGGACGGCGTGGCGGCGAGCGATTCGACCGAAGTCTTCGTCTGGTACTCGGCGACGGCGCTGCACATCGGCGTCCGCGCCTACGACGCGGCCGGGGCGGTCCGTTCGACGCTGGCCGAACGCGACCGGATGTTCAACGATGACAATATCCAGATCTACCTCTCGACCTTCAACGATGGTCGCCAGGCCACCTTTTTCGCGGTCAATCCGCTCGGCGTGCAGGGCGACGGG
>JBBRGR010000234.1:0-4354 GCA_038223815.1 Gemmatimonadales bacterium | reverse complement strand
CTGGACCGGGGTGGCGTCGCTGATCTTCGGGATGCTCTCGTTCAACATCATCGGCTTCAACTACCTCGCCCAGGTCGACTGGAACGCGATCGAGTTCGTCCGGCAACTGCCGTGGCTCTCGCTCGATCCGCCGGCGCCGGGGAACGGGCTCCGCCTGCCGCCGATGGCGGAGGGCGGCTGGTGGTTGATGGCCGGGTTCTTCCTGACCATCTCGGTCCTGCTCTGGTGGGTGCGCCTCTTCCGTCGCGCGAAGGCACACGGCATGGGGAACCACCTCCCGTGGGCCTTCGCCTCGGCGATCTGGCTCTTCCTGGTGCTGGGCTTCATTCGCCCGCTGCTGATGGGGAGCTGGGGTGAGGCGGTGCCGTTCGGCATCTTCTCGCACCTCGACTGGACCGCGGCGTTCAGCATCCGGTACGGGAACCTGTTCTACAATCCGTTCCACATGCTGTCGATCGCCTTCCTGTACGGTTCAGCGCTGCTCTTCGCCATGCACGGCGCGACGATTCTGGCGACCGCCAAGTACGGCGCCGAGCGCGAGATCGAGCAGATCACCGATCGCGGCACGGGCGCCGAGCGTTCGGCGCTCTTCTGGCGGTGGACGATGGGCTTCAATGCCACGATGGAGTCGATCCACCGCTGGGCGTGGTGGTTCGCGGTGCTGACGACGCTCACGGGCGGCATCGGCATCCTGTTGACCGGCACGGTCGTGGACAACTGGTATCTCTGGGGTCAGCGCCACGGTCTGGTGCCCGAGTATCCGAATGTCTATCCGACCCCGGATCCGGCCACGATTCCTGAGCAGGCCGGCGCACTGCAGATGGCCCCACCCGACAGCTTCCCCGGCCTGCCGGCTGGAGGTACGCGATGATCCGGATGCCGATCGGCGGCAGTCTCGCCGCCATGATCCTGCTCGCTGGTTGCGAGGTGCCCCCGCAGAAGTCGGTGCAGCTCGGATACCGGGGCGTGGGAATCCAGCAGGTCTATTCACCGGAGCGACTCGCCGCGACCGCGGCGCTGCATGCCGTGCCGAAGGTGCAACCGCCGGCGCCGGCCGACAGCACGCTCGCCGCGAACGTCTACCAGAACGTCCCGGTGCTGGGGCATCTGTCGAACGCGGAGTTTGTCCGGACGATGGCGGCGATCACGGAATGGGTCGCCCCCAAGACCGGGCCGGACGCCGGCTGTGCCTACTGCCACAACACCGCCAACATGGCCTCGGAAGAGAAGTATCAGAAGGGGGTCTCGCGAACGATGTTGCGCATGACGCAAAACATCAATGCGAACTGGACCGGGCACGTCGTGCAGACCGGCGTGACCTGTTACACCTGCCATCGCGGCAATCAGGTCCCGACCGGCACCTGGTTCTACACCGACGTGAACCAGAGCTTGCGCCACTATCTGGATCGCTCGGATGTACGGGTGCAGACCGCAACGGCGCTCCGCAGCGAGCAGGACAACCCGACCAGTGTCAATCAGACCGAGTACACCTACGGGCTGATGATCGGGATGAGTTCGTCGCTCGGCGTGAACTGCACCTACTGCCACAATTCCCGGCAGTGGTCGTCGTGGGAGCAGAGCTCGCCCAAGCGTCTGCTGGCGCTGCGGGGTGTACGCATGGTGCGTGACCTGAATCTGAACTACATGCTGCCGCTGCAGGACAGCTGGCCTTCGGCCAGACACGCGGCGGTGCATCTGACCGCCGACGGCACGCTCGTCACGCCGCACATCAACGCGAACATCTCGCGCGGCCCAATGGGCGACGGGGCGAAGCTGCAGTGCAGCACCTGTCACCAGGGCGTGTACAAGCCGATGTACGGCAAGCCGATGGCAGCAGAGTATCCGGGGCTCTACCCGGGCCCTGCCGCACCGGCCCAAGTCGCGGATACCGTGGCTGTGGTGGCGTCAGGGAACTAGTCCACCGCAGCGCAGGATAGCAGGTTCGCACTGCAGCGGCGTCGGAGTTCCCACCGACGCCGTTGTGCCGTTGGACAGATGGGCCTGACGCCTGGAGGTCGCGACGCTACTTTTCCCGGGTCCCCCCACCGCTGCCCATCTCCGGAGTTCCGCCGTGATAGCCGCCTCCCGCCTTTCGCTTGTCACGCTGCTGGCTGTTGCCGCGTGTGCCTCCACCGCGCCTCGCACCACGCCCGCGCCCACCGGGGCCGCGAATGATGCCCTCGTGGCCCGTGCACGCGGGATGCATGATCGCGTGCTCGCGCTTGACACGCATGTGGACATCGCTCCCAATGCGTTCCGCCTGGGGGCGCCCAACTACGGTGACGAGCTCCCTGGTCGGCAGCAGGTCGATCTGGTCAAGATGGAGCGCGGCGGGCTGGATGCGGCCTTCCTGATCGTCTACGTCGGGCAGTCCGCCGACTTGACCGACGCCGGCTTCGCGCGGGCCAATGGCCAGGCGCTCGAGAAGTTCGCCGCGATCCACCGCCTGGTGGACAGCATCGCGCCGGGTCGGGCAGCACTCGCCCGCACCGCGGCGGATGCCTACCGGATCCACGCTGCGGGGAAAAAGGTCATTCTCATCGGCATCGAAAATGGCTTCTCCATCGGCAACGACATCACCAACGTGGCGAAGTTTCACGCGCTGGGTGGCCGCTACATGTCGCTGGCGCACAATGGCCATTCGCAGCTCTCCGACTCCAACACCGGCGAGCGGGACGGGGTCTGGTTGCACAACGGCCTCTCGCCGCTCGGGCGTCGAGTCATCGCCGAGATGAACCGGGTCGGGATGATGATCGACATCTCGCACCCGTCCAAGCAATCCATGATGCAGACACTGGCGCTCACCAAGGCCCCGATCATTGCCTCGCACTCCGGGGCCCGTGCGCTCTGCAACCATTCCCGAAACCTCGATGACGAACAGTTGCGGGCGCTGGCAACGAATGGCGGCGTGGTGCAGCTGGTGGCATTCAACAGTTACGTGAAGTGCGCCACGCCGGAGTCAGCTGGGCGCGATTCGGCGCGTCGCGATGCGATTGCCGCCCTCCGGAAGGAGTTCGGGATCAGCGCCACGCAGCCGGGGCAGGTTGCCGCCCAGGTGGAGGCGCTCCCCAATGAGGCGCGCAACCGGTACCTCGCCGCACAGGAAGACATCACGGCGCGGCGCTACCCGGCGGATCCCGCCGCCACGGTGGCCGATTTCGTCAACCACATCGACTACGTGATCAAGCTGATCGGGATCAACCATGTCGGCATCTCGTCGGATTTCGATGGCGGCGGTGGCGTGGACGGCTGGCGCAACGCCGGCGAGACGTTCAATGTCACGCTGGAGATGGTCCGGCGCGGGTACACCGAGCAGCAGATCGCGAAGATCTGGTCCGGGAATCTGCTGCGGGTGATGGGAGAGGTGGAGCGGGTGGCGGGTGGGAGTCGCTAGTTGGTAGTCGGTGGTCGTGAGTCGTTGGTCGTTGGTCGTTCGTCATAGGTCGTTGGACGTTGGTCATCCCGAGTGGAACGAGCGATCTGCGTCTCAAGTCCCACGCAGGTCCCTCACCTTGCCCGGGATGACCAACGCCCTATGACGTCTGACCTACGACTTCCGACTTTCTAAAACGTCACAGTGAACATCCCATTCGTCACCGCCCGCGTCCCGGTGGCCGACGTGCCGGGCGAGGCGATCCCGGTGAAGGCAAAGGTCCCGCTGGCGCCTTCGGCCGTCAGGCTCGAGATGGTCACGGTCCCCGTGCCGCCCACGAGCGCGGAGGTCCAGGCCGGAGTTCCCGCGGTCACCTGAATCACCTGGGCGATCCCGAGATTCCCGACGCCGATATTGAACGTGCCGGCGGCGGTCACGTTCGGGATGGTGATCTGAATCTGGAACGTGCCGTTGGTGCCGCTGAGGGAGAAGACGTTGCCCGCGCGGCTCGCCTGCACGGCGAGGGTGCCGCTCCAGGCGGTTCCCGCGATGCTCGCGGCCATGGTGTTGTCATTGCCATCGGGACCAGTGCCACCATCATCCCCGCAGCCGACGACGAGGAGGGAAGCCAGAGCGAACGCGGCGGGACGGACGAAGTGCATGGGGAAGCTCCACAAGGAATGCGGGGGGACTCGGCGAACTGCCTGCGGGAATGCTAGCGTATTCTGCGGCACGCCGCGCGTCCCGTCAATGCAGCGGCCGCCGCGTCCCCTGCCAGCGCGCTGCGGCGCCTGTGCGACCCGGTTCGTGGTCAGTCGCCAGGGAGCATCCACCACAGGGTCGGGCGACCAAGGTTGCAGTGGACCGCGCGACCAAGAAGACTCCACGCCGGAAGACCGGCTGGCAGCGCAAGGCGCGCGACGCGCCAGAGTCCTCTGCCGCCGCCCGGGGCCGACCCGCTCGCGAGGGCAGCGAGACGCG
>JBBRGR010000233.1:0-4363 GCA_038223815.1 Gemmatimonadales bacterium | reverse complement strand
CGCGCTGCGACCAGATCCGCCGCCTTGGTGACATCCATCACCCGCAGCACCGCCTCGAGCTCGGGATCGCTCCATCGCTCGACGAGCGCGATGGCATCCTGCGCCGCGAGGCGATCAAGAATCTTGGCGAGGCGCTGCACTTCCGCCGCCCCGGGTGCCGCAGTCGCGGGCGCGTCGATGGGCGCCGGCGTCATCGCCGGGGTGACTGCCTGTTCCGGCACCGCGGGCTGTTCGCTGGTGTCCGCTGCCACCGGCGGAACAGCCGGTGGCGCCGCGGCCGCACCCACCGAGTCGGCGGCCACTTCACCCGGTGGCGGCTCCGGGGGATGCAGCATCTTCCCACCGAAGGTGCCGAGCACCAGACCGAGGACCAGCCCTGCGGGCACCGCCACGGCAAGCTTCATGTCTTCTTCTCCCGCCCGTTGGACACCTGATTCGCGAGCTCGTCGGATTCGCGCTGCTCCGACCGTCCCGATTCCATCGCATGGTCCGCAGCGCGGCGTTCGCGCAGTTTCTCCAGCGCACGCCGCGCCATCCGCGCTTCGGCAAACTTTGCATCCTCTTCCGCCCGACGCGCCTCCGCGTCACGCAGCGCATCAGCCTCGGCGTCGAGTCGTGCCTCCGCGGCGTCCACGGTGAGTCGGTAGGCGTGGTGCAATCCCGCCGCCGCCGGGTGCGTTCCGGTGGTCTGTTCGACCTGCTCGTGGACCTGCGCCAGCTGCTCGGCGCTCGCTTCGGAGGAGCGCCGCTGCTCCGCCTCCACCTGCAGCGCATCACCCAGGGCCGACGCCTGCTGCCGCTCCGAGGCCGCGCGCAGATCGAGAATGCGCTGCAGCGGGAAGTTGAACTTCTTCATGCGGCGAGCCCCTGTTCGAGCGCCGTCGCCTTCGCGGCCAGTGCCACCACCAGATCGCGCGCCAACACGAACCGACTGGGTTCATCCGGACGCTGCTGCAGCAAGGCGAGCATCTCCGGGCGAATGGCGAGTGCCGTATCCACCGCCTTGTTGGCGCCGGGCTTGTACGCCCCCACGGAAATCAGGTCCTCGTGGGCGTGGAAGGCGGCTTCCAGCCGGATGAGCGTGTTCGCCGCGTTGCGGTGCTCGACATCCACGACGGCATCGCGCACCCGGCTCACACTCTCCAGGATGTCGATCGCCGGAAACTGCTTCGCCGCGGCAAGACGCCGGGCGAGCACGACATGCCCATCAAGAATGGAGCGCGCGGCATCGGCGATCGGCTCGTTGAAATCATCGCCCTCGACCAGCACGGTGTAGAGCGCCGTGATGCTGCCGACTCGGCCGTTGCCGGCACGCTCGAGCAGACGCGGAAGCGCCGCGAAGACCGATGGGGGATAGCCCTTGGTGGTCGGCGGCTCTCCGACCGAGAGGCCGACTTCACGCAGGGCCATCGCCACGCGCGTGACCGAGTCCATCATCAGCAGGACCGCTTTGCCCTCATCCCGGAAATGCTCGGCGATGGTGGTGGCGACGAGTGCCCCGGTGGCGCGCACCACCGCGGCCTGATCGGAGGTGGCCACAATCACCACCGAGCGCGCCAATCCTTCGGGGCCCAGATCACGCTCGATGAACTCGCGCACCTCGCGCCCCCGCTCGCCGAGCAGTGCGATCACGTTCACGTCGGACGAGGCCCCGCGAGCGATCATCCCCAACAGGACGCTCTTGCCCACGCCGCTCCCAGCCATGATCCCGATCCGCTGTCCCCGCCCAAACGACTCGAGGCCGTCGAGCGCCCGCACTCCGGTGCTGAACGGGATCGCGACCGGCGGCCGCTCCAGGGGATTCGGGGGATCACTGTAGAGCGACCGCGAAACGGTCGGGCCGACCGGACCCAGTCCGTCGATCGGCCGCCCGAGCCCGTCGAGCACGCGCCCGATCAGCCCTCGCCCAGCGGCCACATAGAGCGAGCGCCCCAACGGCGCCACCATCGCCCCAGGGTGGATCCCCTCGATTTCGCCAATCGGGAGCAGGAGGATGCCACGATCGTGAAAGCCCGCGACCACGGCGAGCACGCTGCGCTGCGCCGTGGACAGGCGGCAGACTTCGCCGACGGCGACCGGCACCTGGGACGCTTCCACCACCTGGCCGATCACACGCGTGACCCGGCCGAGCTGCACCAGGCGCGGGAGCGTCTTCAGGCGGCCCAGGGCCGACTCGAGCAGCGCGACGTCACTCATGCCCGAGGCGCTCATAGAGGTCGAGCAGGGCCCGATCGACCCGGCCATCAATCACCGAGGAGGCCGTCTCCACGAGGCAGGACCCGCGACTCAGGGTTGCGTCGCCCGTCCACCGCAACTCCACCGCATCGGTCGCGAGCGCCGCCGTCCCCCCGATCTCCTGCAGCGCCGAGAGATCGAGCGGGTTGAGTCGGACGACAACCGGTCCCGACATCGGCGCCAGCGCGAGCGCCTTGCCCACCAGCAGCTGGACCCCGGCAGGGTCCTGCGTGAGCTCACGTTCGACGAGGTGCCGGGCAATCGCCACGGCGAGCGCATGCACCGTCGTCGCCACCTGGCCGCGGAGCGCCTCGGCGGCCGTCTCCAGCGCGCGCACGGCCGCCCGCGCTCCCGCCATTACCTCGCCCAGCTCGTGCTCGCGCGCCTCGGCGTAGGCCATCTGCCCCTCGGCATAGCCGCGTTGATAGGCGGCCTCCTCGGGGGTCGGTCCGGCTGGCACGCTCCCGCCGACGGGAGCGGTGCCGACGTGCCGAAGATCCGGTGGCTGCCAGGCGAGCACGCCCGCGGGGCGGGCGTCAGGTGATGATTTCGTCATCACCCCGCTCCACCTGGATCTCGCCGGCTTCCTGGAGGTCGCGCACAACGAGCACGATCGCGACGTGCGCTGCCTCCACGTCGCGCACCTTCACCGGCCCGAGCATTTCCATCTCTTCGCGCAAGGCGCCGGACGCGCGCTCGGACATGTTGGCGAAGATGTGCTTCGCGAGATCGTCACTCGCCGCCTTGAGCGCGAGGGCCAGGTTCTTGCTCTCGACCTCGCGAAGAACGCGCTGCATCGACCTGCTCTCGAGCAGCAGCAGATCCTCGAACACGAACATCAGGTTCCGGATCGCATTCGCCACGGCACCGTCGCGGGACGACACGGCATCCAGCAGCGCGGTATCGCGTCCGCCAGCGAGCTGATTCAGCATGCGAGCCGCGGCGCCAGGACCGCCCGCGGCGGTCATCGCCTGGGAGAGCGTGAGATCAGCGCGTGCCCCGATCGCATCCTCCACCATCTGCAGCACTTCCGGGGCGACGCGCTCCATCTGCGCGATCCGGTAGACGACCTCGCCTGCCAGCTCGGGTCCCATCGCTTCGAGAACCCCCGAGGCGAGCTTCGGTGCGATGTGGGCGAGCACGAGGGCGATCGTCTGTGGATGCTCACTGCGCAGCACACTGTGCAGCACCTCGGGCGACGACCGGCGAAAGCGCGAGAGGCCGATTTCCTCGGGTTCGCGGGTGATCCGGTCGATGACCGAGCGCGCGCGTGCCCCACCAAGCGCCGTCTCGAGCATCTGCCGCGCGTACTCGGCGCCACCCTCCGCATTGGACTCCACGGTTCGGCGCACCTCGCGGAACTCGACCAGAACCGAGTCCACGGTCTCGGACGGCACCATGCCGGTGCGGGCGATTTCCCGGGAGAGCTGCTCGACATCCTCCGGCCCGAGTTGCTGCAGGATCCGCGCCGAGGCCTCCGCGCCAAGCGCGAGGCAGAGGATGGCGGCCTTCTGCGGTCCGGTGAGTGACCCTGCCCGCATGGGACGTGCGGCCACGGCGGTCACGCCGCCGGCTCCGAGAGCCAGCCGCGCACGACACGCGCCGACGCTTCCGGGGCCGCGAGCGACTCATTCTGGGCCCGCGTCCGCAGTTGCAGCGCTTCCGGCGTCCCCGCCACCGGCAAGACCGCTCCCCTCGCATCCGCGACGGCCAGCGCCGGCACCGCGGGACGCGTCGGTGCGCTCCGGAGCGCGCGCATCCCGAGGAACAGCGCCACGAGCACCGCCAGCACCGCGACGACCGGGTAGGTCACCCGGGTCGCGTTCTCGATGAGGGAACGGACGGGGGCTTCTTCCTTCGTCACCGGAATCACCTTCTCCGGCGTTGGACCGCCGAAGGGGACCGCCACCACGGTGACCTCATCGCCGCGCACGGAATCGAAGCCGACCGCACCTCGCACCAGTTGCTGCAACTGGAGACGCTGGTCTTCGGCGAGCTCCGCCCCGCCATCAAGCGCCCGCGAGTTGACCATCGCCGAGACCGAGAGCCGGGTCACATTGCCGACGCCACGGATGAGCTTCTCCACCGTGCGCGAGGTCTTGTACTCAAGGTTCACCACGCGCGGACC
>JBBRGR010000232.1:0-4366 GCA_038223815.1 Gemmatimonadales bacterium | reverse complement strand
CACCGCAAACCCTCGCTCGAAATCCGCCACGGCGTTCGGGTAAGTCGTGCTCCGGGTGAAGAAGAATCCGTCCGCCGAGACGGGGGTCTGGCTGTCCGCATAGACAAAGTCAAGGCATTCCCCTTTTTCGCAGGAGCGCCACGACCAGCTGGTACCACCAGGGGTGTGCCCCGGGGTAAAGTGGGCAATCAGCATCAGGGTGCCGACCCGGAGGGTATCTCCGTCGGAAATGACCCGGACCCGGCTGGCCGGAGGAAAGTCGAGCAGGAGGCCGAACTGGGGATCGTCCGGCCCCGAGATGCCCCGCTCCAGGACCGCTGCGGCCCAGGGGCTCGCGGCAACCACCGCGCCGGAGGCGCGCTGGAGCGCGGCGATACCGCCCGAGTGATCGAAGTGGGCATGAGAGTTGACGATGAGCTTGATATCCTCGACCCGGAAGCCGAGGGCCCGGATGTTTTCCATGATCCGGGGGGCGGACTCCGGCAGCGCTCCGTCGAGGAGCACATGGCCCTGGTCCCCGGTGAGCAGGATTGCGCTCAGGCCGCGCGTCCCGACATACCATGCGTTGGCAAAGAGCCGGACCGGCGCCGTCGGCGTGTTCCAGGCGGCACAGCGCGGGCATCCGGCCGAGTCCGGCCGCTGGGCCTGGAGCTGCCCGGCGAGGCCGACGATCAGGGAGGCGAAGAGGGCGCGCATCATCGCCTTATTGTAACCTCCCGGATGGCCCCGATGACATCGAGAACCGCCCGGATCACTACGCCCGGCGCCTCCTCCGGGATCATGTGGCCGCTGCTGTCGACGATGACCTGACGGCCCCTGGTGGAGAGGCGAGCCAGCTTCGGCTGGATTTCGTGGACCCAGACCCGCTCGTATTCCACCGACTCGGGGTCGGTTCCTGGCAGCGCGGCCTCCGCCAAGGCCCTGCCACGCGTCAGGACGACGATGGGTCGGTCTCCGAAGTCGCTGGCCGCGTGTGCCTCCGCGTAGCTCTGCGGTTCGGTGGCGTTGAAGTTGTTGGCCCTCGATTTCGGCTGGAGGCTGAGGGCACGCACCACCTGCGCAACCGTGCGTTTCGCGGGGTCGTCGGGGAGGGGAGCCGAGGGCGCCGTGAGGCGGAGGAGTCCAACCCGGGAAGCGAATCGCCCGAGCAGATACATCGGCGTCCAGAGGGGACGGGGCAGGGTCCGTCCCAGGTACTCTTTCGGCGCTCGACTCGGCTCGTCCTCGTGGGCCGCGTCCACCAGGACCATCCCGGCTACCTCGGCGGGATAGAGCCCGGCGTACACCCTCGCGTCGAGGCCGCCGAGCGAATGACCTATCAGCACGAAGGGCCCCGGGATACCTCCGCGGGTGAGCAGCTCGTGCAGGTCTCGCGCGACAGGACCGCTCGATTGTGGAGTCGGAGCGGGGTCGCTCCAGCCCTCGCCCGCCCGGTCGAACCAGCAGGCCCGGGTGTGCTTTGCAATCTCCGACTGGATCGAAACCCAGGAGTAGCCGGGCAGTCCGCGCCCGGTATCGAAGATGACCACCGGGCTTCCTTCTCCGGAGCAATACAGGTTGAGGGTACGGCCTCCGATGTCGACGGCTCTACCGATGCGAGGCAGGCGCTTGCGATCGATTGCCCGGCCGGCCTGCTCGTAGATGGTTCCCGCGATGACGAGGGCCAGAAGCAGAAGGCCGAGGATCTTGAGACTTTTCCGTATCATGGAGCCACCTGAAAGGGGGAGGCGCCTCAGTACGATACCGCTGTACCATGGCGGGTCCGTGAGCCCCGCATTACAAATGCGTGACGGCCGAACCGGGCCGATGGGAGTATATTTCAGGGGAACGTAAGTACTTACCGAGCAAGCGGATCGGGAGGAAAGGGTATGAGCCCGGCAGAGGAAACCGCGCAGAACCAGGCCTTCGAGGCGCGGATCGCGCAGGGCGAAACGATCGAGCCCAAGGACTGGATGCCGGAGCGCTACCGGAAGCAGCTGGTGCGCATGATGTCCCAGCACGCCCATTCCGAGGTGGTCGGGATGCTTCCGGAGGGCAACTGGATTACGCGCGCGCCGAGCCTGCGCCGGAAGATCTCGCTCCTGGCCAAGGTGCAGGACGAGGCGGGGCATGGGCTGTACATCTATTGCGGCACCGAGACCCTGGGCGTCGAGCGCGACGACCTCATCGGCCAGCTTCTGGCCGGCACCGCCAAGTACTCCAGCATCTTCAATTATCCGTCGCTCACCTGGGCCGACATGGGCACCATCGGCTGGCTGGTGGACGGTGCCGCGATTGTGAACCAGACCGCACTGGCCAAGGCGTCCTACGGTCCCTATGCCCGCGCGATGATCCGGATCTGCAAGGAAGAGAACTTCCATAAGCGGCAGGGGTACGAGATCATGGCGACGCTGGCGGCGGGAACGCCGGCGCAGCAGGCCATGGCACAGGATGCGCTCAACCGCTGGTGGTGGCCGTCGCTCATGATGTTCGGGCCCTCGGACAAGGACAGCCCCAACAGCGCCGAGCTGCTGCGCTGGAAGGTCAAGCAGAAGGGGAACGACGAGCTGCGCCAGCGTTTCATCAACCTGACGATTCCCCAGGGCACGTCCATCGGGCTCACCTTTCCCGATCCCGCGCTCCGGTACGACGCCGATTCGGGAGACTGGGTCACCGGCCCGATCGACTGGGACGAATTCCACCAGGTCATCTCGGGCAACGGGCCCATGAACCGGGAACGCCTGGTCGCGCGGAACACGGCCCACGACGAAGGGGCCTGGGTGCGCGAGGCGGCCGAGGCGTACGCCGCGAAGCACTCGGCCACGAGCCGGGAGGCGGCGTGAAGCTCTGGGAGGTGTTCACCCAGGCGGGACACGGCGCGCCGCACGAACACGCCGGCAGCCTCCACGCACCCGACGCCGAGCTCGCCCTCCAGAACGCCCGCGACGTCTACACCCGCCGCGGCGAGGCCGTCAGCCTCTGGGTGGTGCCGAGTGATGCGATCACCGCATCGAGCCCGGAGGAAGCGGGGCCTTTCTTCGATCCCGGCAACGACAAGCCGTACCGGCATCCGCAGTTCTACAAGATTCCTCGGGGCACGAAGGAGTGAGCCAGGATTCAGGATTGAGGGTTGAGGATTCGGCGACTGCCTTGTCGCAGTATCTCCTGAGGCTGGGGGACGATCGCCTGGTGCTGGGCCACCGCCTCTCCGAGTGGTGCGGGCACGGACCCGTGCTCGAGGAAGACATCGCCACTGCCAACATCGCGCTGGACCTCCTGGGACAGGCAACCATGTTCCTCCGCCTGGCCGGCCGGATCGAGGGCCAGGAGCGGGACGAGGACGCGCTGGCCTACTGGCGCGACGAGAACCAGTTTCGCAACGTGTCGATTGCCGAGCTGCCGCGCGGCGATTTCGGATTCACCATCCTCCGCCAGTTCCTGGTGTCCTCCTGGGCGTTCCATCACCTCGAGGCACTGCAGTCTTCCTCCGACGCCGAGCTCGCCGGCGTTGCCGCAAAGGCGCTCAAGGAAACCCGCTACCACGTCCGGCACAGCAGCGAGTGGGTGCTTCGGCTGGGAGACGGTACCGAGGAAAGTCACCGCCGAATGCAGGTCTCCATGGACGAGCTGTGGCCCTGGACCGGCGAGCTCTCCTGGCAGGATGAAGTGGATGCGACGCTGCGGACCGCCGGCATTGCCCCCGATCTGGCGTCACTCAGGGCGCCGTGGGAAACCATGGTGCGTGAGGTGGCGGCGCGGGCGACGTTGGTGATTCCCGACGTCCCGATGCGGATGTCGCGCGGGCGAGTAGGCAAGCACACCGAGCATCTGGGGCACCTGCTGGCCGAGATGCAGATCGTGGCGAGGTCTCATCCGGGGGCGAAATGGTAGGATTGAGGATTGAGGATTGAGTAGCCACTCCAGTGCCCTGGCACTCGAGATCCTCGAGACCGTCAAGGATCCCGAGGTACCGGTGCTTTCGGTGGTCGAGCTCGGCGTGGTGCGCCACGTCGAGGTGGTCGGCCGCCACGTCACGGTCACCATCACACCCACCTACTCGGGGTGTCCGGCGCTCCATGCCATCGAGCAGGACATCGAGTCCGCATTGCTGGCGGGTGAGTTCGAGCGGGTGACCATCAGGACGGAATACGCGCCGGCGTGGACCACCGACTGGATGGGCGGGCCCGCGAAGGAAAAGCTCCGAGCCTACGGCATCGCGCCGCCGGGGCATGTCTCGGCGCAGCAGTTGATTCCTCTCGGCGTCACGGTGCGAGCGGTGTCCTGCCCGTTCTGCGGGAGCGCCAATACGGTCCTCGAGAGCGAGTTCGGCCCGACGTCCTGCAAGTCGCTCCATTCCTGCCACGACTGCCGCCAGCCCTTCGAGCAC
>JBBRGR010000231.1:0-4391 GCA_038223815.1 Gemmatimonadales bacterium | reverse complement strand
GATCACAACCCGAACGGCAGAGAACGTAGCCGCAGCCCCGGACGGGTCAGTCGCCCTGGAAGCCACCCGGTACGAGGGCCGAGCCGCGTGGCGCCAAGTGCGCCACTGGCAGGAGTCCGATGGGGAGCACGGGGATTCCCTCCTGCTCGAACGCTCCACGCTCCGACCGATCCTCACCGTTCGCACCACGCCGCACGGGACCTATGTGGCACGGTACCACCTCCGCCAGGTGGAGCGCCAGTTCATCCCCAGCTCCGGGAAGGGGGGGTGGCGGCGGAGTGAGCTGGTCGAGAACGCCCCCTATTCGGCGCTCGGCATCGAGTTGGTCATCTCGGCCCTTCCGCTCACCGAAGGGTGGAAGGGCATCTTGCCGGTCACGGTGGATACCTTGCAACGCGGCTGGAGTTGGCTGCGGTTCGAGGTGATGCGGGAGATGACGTTGACCGAGAAGCCGAAGTGGGTGCCGAAGAACGCGTGGGTCGTGGACTACACGCTCAATGGCGAACAGACTCGGCTCTGGATTGCCCAGGACGGAAAGTCGGTGCGGCGGATCGAGAAGCTCGGGGCCGACAACGAAGTCCTCCACGCCATGCGCCGGGTCCTGCTCGGGCAATAGCGCTAGAACAGGAGCTCGCCGCGGAGGGTCGTGATGGCGTGTCCGGCGAGCTCGACCCGCGTCCCCCGGACCCGACAGCGCACCATGCCGCCACGACGCGACGCTTGCCACCCCGTCAGGGTTGCGCGCTCGAGTCGGGCTGCCCAATGGATGGCGAGGGCGCAGTGCGCTGATCCGGTCACGGGATCCTCCGGGACCCCGAGTGCCGGAAAGAAGCACCGTGAGACAAAGTCCACCTGATCGATGTCGCCGGGTGCGGTGACGAGGACGCCCCGGACGTCCCACCGGGCGATCGCCGCGAGATTCGGGGTCATGGCACGCACCGTCGCCGCATCATCGACCTCGACCAGCAGATCGAAATCCCCCATCTGGACGCTGACGGGCGATACGCCGAGCACCTCCGCGAGGTCGGCCGGACCGGCCACACGGGTCGAGATGATCGCCGGAAAATCGAGGGTGATCCGTCCCAGTGCGTCGCGCGTGGCGGTGAGCCACCCGGTCCGCGTCGTGAAGCGCGCCGTGGTCGTCAGCGGCAGGTGCCCACCCTCCCACAGGAAATGGGCCGCGGCGAGCGTGGCGTGGCCGCAGAGATCGACTTCGGCGAACGGGGTGAACCAGCGCAACGCGAAATCGCCTCCCTGCGGCTGCAGGAAGGCGGTCTCGGCCTGATTCATTTCCATCGCCACGGCCTGCATCCATGCCACAGGCTTGGCGTCCTCGAGCAGGACCACGCCGGCCGGGTTGCCAGTCCCTGGTCCCTCGGCGAAGGCGTCGATCAGGTGCAGCGCGGTCACGGCACCTGCGGTGTGGGGGCAGGCTTCCGCGACTTCAGGTGCTCGTCCATCGCGAGACGCGGCACGCCGTTCTTGTACCAGTCCGGCGCCTCCTTCCCCATCAGCTTGGCGTCGAAGAACTCATCCATCCGGCGGGCGTAGTCCTTCTGGTTCGCCGCCTTTGCCAGACCGTGGTTCTCCCCGGGATACGAGAGCATGATCACTTCCTTGCCCAGCTCGCGCAGCGTGTTGTAATACGTCACGCCCTGGTTGAAGTCGACGGCGCCATCCTTGTCGTTGTGCAGGATGATCAGCGGCGTCTTCACCTTGTTGGCGAAGCGGTTGGGCGAGTTGCGGACGTAGGCCTCGGCGTTGTCAATGAAATTGCCCTTGAACCGTCCCTGACTGCTCTCGAAGATCGGCTGATTGGCGCTGCCCGAATTCCAGTAGACCGAGCTGTACATCGAGATCATGTCGGTGAGCGGGGCGCCGGCAACCGCGGCCTTGAAGATGTCGGTCTGCGTGACGAGGAATGCGGTCTGGTAGCCGCCCCACGAGTGGCCCTGCAGCCCCACCTTGTCGATGTCCACGATGCCGGTGGCCGCGGCGGCCTTCACGGCGGGAATGACCGACCAGACCGCGCTCATCCCGGGATCATTGATCTCGTAGACGATGTCCGGCATCAGCACGGCGTAGCCCCGCGAGGTGTAGTTCGTCGGGTTCAGCGCGCGCGTCTCGCTCGGTGCGGCGTAGTTGTGCAATCCCTGCGAGAGTTTCTCGTAGATGTAGACGACCGTCGGGTACTTCTTTCCCGGCTGGTAGCCAGCCGGAAGGAAGAGCGCGGCCTGCAGCTTCTTGCCCTTGTCCGAGGTGAAGTCCAGGAGGCGCGCGCCCGGCGACCAGGCGTACTCCTTCTGCTGCGGGTTGATGTCGGTCAACCGACGCGGTGCCGCGAACGTCGGGCCGGTCACGTACCAATCGGGGAAGGTGGCGAAGGTGCCCTTGCTCAACATGAACACGTCGGCGTCGCGCGCACGGGTGACGCGGATTGCCGCATCGTCCCAGAGCAGCGGCGTGGCCCCTGGCTTGGACGGGTCGACCTTGGCCAGCCCTTCCTTCTTGGTCCACTCACCATACATCCCGATCAGCATGGGCTTGGTCAGGTCGATTCCGCGCTGGCGGAAATTGCTGACCAGGATCTGGCGGTAACGGATCCCGTCGCGCTTGCCATTCCCCGTGAGGTTGGTTGGCGCTCCTCCGCGCACCGGGAAGCGATAGACATCCCAGCCGTCGGTGAGCAGGAGCGACTGGCCATCCGTGGACCATCCCACCGGGAAGCGCGGAGGCTTCACGACGTTGTGATCGTCGTCGTCGTTCCAGAAGGTCGTGGTGACCCCCGCGGTGAGATTCCGGCTCGTGCCACCGGCAAAATCCTGCACGAAGTAGTGGCCGTCTTCCATGAAGGCGAAGCGCTGGCCGTCGGTCGAGGGGGTGAGGGAGGTCGTGGTCTCGCTCATCACTTTCCGTCGGGAGCCGTTGGTGAGGTCAATCACATACGCATCGCGCTTCCGGACCCCCGAAAGGCTTCCCTTGAGCTCAAACGCGCGCTCGTCATAGCCGATTGCCCAGCGATCCATCGGGGCGGCACTGACCGTGCGTACCTCATCGGTGGCCAGTTGCACGAAGCGCTGCGTCGGCAGCCAGTAGAGTGAGAGATAGTTGAACGACTTGTCGGCGCTTTCCTGCACCTTCTGCTGCGGCTGCAGGCGCGGATCCTTGCCATGCCAGATCTCGACGTTCGGCTTCTCATCCGCCTCCCATTCCGGCGCCTTGGACTTCGCGGGATTCACGTCACGGATGCCGAGATAGACGCCATTGAAATCCTGCGTCCAGCGTGGCGACCGGTCCGAGGCGATCTTCATCTTGATCGGAAAGCCCGTGGCGGCCGAGGGTTCCCAGACCGTGCGGGTCGGGCCGGCAGGGGTGAAGCCCTTGAAGGTCACCAGCGCATAGAGCGTGTCGGTGTTGGCGCTGTCGGGCATGCCACGCAGGACGGCCAGGGCCATGCCGCTGTCGGCCCAGGTGAGTCGTCGGTAGAGCCCCTTGCTCGCATCGGCCGAGCGAACTGCATCGCTCTTCATATGGCGCAACTGGACGCCGTTGCCCACGCGGCTCGTGGTTTCCACCGTATACGCCAGCCACTCGCCACTCCAATCGAACCCGAACTCGCCGATGTCGGCGATTGTGAGCGATGTGTTGGCATTCAAGTCATGCAGGATCACGGCAGAGGCCGAGGGGGCGGCCGTGGCCGGCGGACCCGCCGCGGGCGTGCCCGGTGCCGGGGCTGGTGCATCGCTGGCCGCCTGCAGGGCAACCCAGGTGGGCTTCTCGCCGGCAAAGACGATCCGGCGGATCTTCTCGACCTCACGCTTCTCACCGGTGGCCAGATTGAGCAGCATCGCGGTCGCCTGTACCGGCTTGCGATCCTTGCGCAGCTTCTTGGCATCCTTGAGCGCGGGCCACGAGAGCCATGCGGCCCACTTGCCGTCGCCGGTGAGGGTCAACTGCGCGGACTGCGAGCCGTCCCCGGTCCCGAAGCGGTACTCCTTGTCGGTGGCCGTGGAGCGGATCACCACCTCGCCATCGCCCTCGGTCGGAGCGACCGCGTAGGCAAACCAGGCCCCATCGAACGACGTCGCGCTGGAGCGGATCGTCTTCCAGCCATTCATCGCGTCGGTCGTGAGGGGCTTCAGCGCGGTTGAGGACTCCTGGGCCGGGAGCAGCGCGGCAGGGATGAGGAGCAGCGCTCCAGCGAGCCGGACGAAACGGCGAACCATCGGTACCTCCAGGAGGGGCGGGCGGGGTAATGTCCCTATAGCTGTAGAAAAGTGAAAATCGGGTGCATCCTTGTCGGTGAATTCCCTTCACCAACGGGCTGTTGAAGCAGCCCTCCGACGAGGAGTACACCCGATGCAGGACGATACGATGTTGGCCGTCCCCGC
>JBBRGR010000230.1:0-4441 GCA_038223815.1 Gemmatimonadales bacterium | reverse complement strand
ACTTCGAGGGCTGTCTGCCGGTCGAGGAAATGGCGAAGCGCGGCCGCGAGACACTCCGCTTCGGACCGATGAAGCCGATCGGGCTCCACGATCCGCGCACCAATCGCGAGCCCTACGCCGTGGTGCAGTTCCGGCGGGAAGACAAAGCCGGACAGATGTGGAATCTCGTCGGCTTCCAGACGCGGCTCCGCATTCCCGAGCAGCAGAAGGTCTTCCGCGGCATCCCCGGGATGGCGGAGGCGGAGTTCCTGCGCTACGGCTCGATCCACCGGAACAGCTACCTGAATGCACCGGCCACGCTCGGCCCGGCACTCCAGGTGAGGGACGGTGCGGCACTCTTCTTCGCGGGACAGCTCACCGGCGTCGAGGGGTACACCGAGTCTCTCGCCACCGGGTTGCTGTGCGGGATCAACCTGGCGCGCGTGCTCCACGGCGAGACACCGACGGTGCCGCCGCCGAGCACGATGCTGGGTGGCTTGCTGCGCTATCTGCGCGAGGCGGATCCGGCACACTTCCAGCCGATGAATGCCAACTTCGGCCTCCTCGATCCGATCGAGGGGCGCGCCACCAAGGTGGAGCGCAAGGCGCGCGCGGTGGAACGGGCACGGCAGGAGTTTGCGGCATGGCGGTCCACGCTGTGAGAGTGCCCCTGGTGCGCGAGTTTCTCGAGCACCTGGAGAAGGCGCGGGACCAATCCCCCAACACCCTCGTCGCCTATGGCCGCGACCTCGATGCCTTCACTGCATTCCTGACCCGCCGCGCGGCGGGGGCAGCGTGGAGCTTCGAGAAGGTCGATCGGCTCGCCCTCCGCGGGTTTCTCGGTGAACTGGAACGGCGTGGACTGGCCAGGCGCTCGGCCGCACGTACCCTCTCGGCGATCCGTTCCTTCTACAAGTGGCTCCACGTGCATCACGACGTGGACATCCCCGCGATTCGTGCCGCACGACTCCCCCGACTCGAGAAGCGCCTCCCCGGCTACCTGCTGCAGGAGCAGGTGACCCGGCTCTTTGCCTTCGCCGAGGAACAGGCGGCATCCGGTGCGCTGGACGACCTGCGCGACCTCGCGATGCTGGAGCTCTTCTATTCGTCGGGGCTTCGGCTCTCGGAGTTGCGCGGCCTCGACCTCGACCGACTCGACCTGCTGAGCGATCAGGTCAAGGTGGTCGGCAAGGGACGGAAGGAGCGGATCGTCCCCTTGGGCAGCCGCGCGTCCCGTGCGCTCAGGCAGTACCTTGGCGTGCGGGAGACGGTGATCCGCCTCCCCGACGCGGACAAGCTCGCGGTGTTCGTCGGGCGGCGCGGCACGCGGCTCTCGCCAGTCACGATCCAGCGGCGGATGCATCGCTTCTACGATGCCATCGGGGCCGACGGCATGGTGACCCACTCGATGCGCCACACCTTCGCCACCCACCTCCTTGATGGCGGCGCCGACCTGCGTGCCGTGCAGGAGCTGCTCGGCCATGCCTCACTGAGCACGACGCAGATCTACACGCACACGTCGGTGGAGCGGCTGAAGCAGGTGTATCGGGATGCGCATCCGAAGGGGAAGAAGGCCTAAGTCATAAGTCGTAGGTCGTAAGTCGTAGGTCGTGAACGGTGAACGGTGGACGGTGGACGGTGGACGGTGGACGGTGACGGTGGACGGTGGACGGTGGACGGTGTCATCCTGAGCGGAGCAGCCCGAAGGGCTGCGCAGTCGAAGGACCTCTTTCCTCGCGCGCCGGGCAGAGGTCTTTCGACTGCGTCCGCTTCGCGGACTCCGCTCAGGATGACACCATTTCTCACGCCTCAGGTCTCACACCTCACGTCTCACGCCTACCGAAACCTCCACGCTTCCACTCGATTCGTCCCCACCCCGCTGATCATCGAGTCCGTCACGGTTCTCCCCGCACGCCGCAACCGTTCGGCCGCGGTTGGCGAGGCGGGGAAGACCGCCGGGCGCAGCAGCAGCCAACCCGGTGCGGTCATGGCATCTGGCCACTGCTTGATTTCGGGCACTTCGAGCGGCAGCCCTTCCATGCGGGCGTAATAGCGCAGTGGCAACGCGGTGAAGCCGTCGAAGGTGGAGACGGGCTCCCCGGTGGTGCCCTCGGCGAGGTCGCGGGTGATCTGTTTCCACGGAATACGCCAATCGGCGGGAGTGACGGCGCCCCAGGCGGAGAGGCCGAGCAGCGTGACCGCAGCGGCGCGCGGGAGGCGCGAGGTCGCGTCACTCCAATGTGCCACGAGGAGGGCCAGCGGCGGGATGGCGCCGATGAGGTAACGTGGTTCCCAGATGGCGAGACCGAGCGCGAGCGACGCGACCACCACCGCGCCCGGTGGCGCGGCCACCAGCACCGCGAGATCCCGTGACGGCGAGCGCCGGAGCGCCGTGAGCAGGAGCGTCCAACCGATCACGGCGGCGAGCACCACCGCGACCTGAGGCGTCCGACCGGCCAGCAGCGTTCCCGGCAAGAGGAGCAGCTCCGTCGGGCCGAGGGATTGTCCCCAGGCGATCTGTGGGCCGAGGCGGCTTCCTGCAGCGCGGAGCAGGGCGAGTGCCCAGGGAAGTGCTGCGACGATGGTAGCGCCCAGCAGGATGATCGCCTCACGACGCCGGCGGTGGAGCAGGAGGACCGTGGCGATCGCGACCACGGTCGGCCACGCGAAGTAGTGGGTCCACGTGGCGGTGATGGCCGCGCCCACGAGGATGCCGAGGCTGCGTCGGTCGGGCACGGGTTCGCGGAGGGCGAGCATGGCGCCGGTCATGACGGCGACGAGTGCCAGCAACAGCGCGTAGCCGCGGACGTCGGCACCGGCGTCGAACGCGATCGGATTGAAGGCCACTGCGAGCACGGCGACCGCGTGCCCCCGGGAGGTCAGCCCTGCCTTGGCGGCCGCCCAGCCGCTTGCCGCGAGTGCCGCCGCGAAGCAGGCCAGCGGGAGGAGGCGGAGCAGGGTGGGCGTGGGCTCGGTCAGCCGGAGCCAGCCCCAGAGGACGAGATAGAAGAGCGGCGGGTGGACCCGGTCGGCCACGGCGGCCTGCCAAAGCTGGCTCGGGTCGCCCAAAGCGGTGAAGACCGAGTAAAGTTCATCGTACCAGAGGTCGTATCGGAGCAGGGTCGCCGCGCGGAGCGCCATGGCGCCGACGATCAGCACCATCACGAGGACGGACCACAGACGATGACGACGATGTTTCATGGCACCACAATCTTAGCCGTCCGCAAGGATGGCCGCCTCGCCCTCGGCGGCGACGGGCAGGTCTCGATCGGCGATACCATCATGAAGGGAAAGTCGGTCAAGGTACGCGCGCTGAAGGGTGGCCGCATCCTCGCGGGCTTCGCCGGCTCGGTGGCCGATGCCCTGACACTCTTCGAGCGCTTCGAGGAGAAGTTTGATCGCTACCCCGGCAACCTCACGCGCGCCGCGACGGAGCTCGCCAAGGACTGGCGCAGTGACCGCTACCTCCGGCGGCTCGAGGCGTTGCTGGTGGTGGCCGATGTCGAGCATGTCTTCCTGCTCAGTGGCACCGGCGAGCTGATCGAGCCGGACGACGGCATCCTCGCCGTCGGCTCGGGGGGCAGCTACGCCCTGGCGGCGGCGCGCGCCCTGCTGCCGGATGATCGCCTCTCTGCGCGCGACATCGTGGAGCGGAGCCTGCACATCGCCGCGGAGATCTGCGTCTTCACGAATGCGAATCTGACGGTGCTGGAGTTGCCGCAGTAAAACGGCGAACGGCGAGCCCCGGTACGTTGTCATCCCGAGCGGAGCCCGCGTAGCGGGCGCAGTCGAAGGACCTCTTGCTGCTGCGCCGGGATACAGGTCCTTCGACTCCGCGCCGGCTGCGCCGTCGCTTCGCTCAGGATGACAACGCTCCCCACGCTTCTCGCTTCTCGCAGGTAGATTCCCACCATGACGACCACCCCCCCCACTCCCGACGCCGAGCTCCCCCCGCCCCTCCCCTGGCTGGAGGAGCTGCCGCCGCGCCAGATCGTGGCGGAACTGGACCGTTACATCGTGGGGCAGGCGGCCGCGAAGAAGGCGATCGCCATCGCGATCCGGAATCGCTGGCGCCGGGGACAGGCGCCTGAGGGGATCCGGAACGAGATCACCCCGAGCAACATCATCCTGATCGGTCCGACCGGGGTCGGGAAGACCGAGATCGCGCGTCGACTGGCGCGGCTGGCCGGGGCGCCCTTCATCAAGGTCGAGGCGACCAAGTTCACCGAGGTCGGCTACGTCGGCCGTGACGTCGAGGCGATGATTCGCGACCTGGTCGATGCGGCGATCTCGCTGGTCCGTACCGAGCGGGAGGATGAGGTCTTCCCGCAGGCGGAGCAGCGGGCGATCGAGCGCGTGCTCGACCTCCTGTTGCCGGCGAGCGATGGCGATGCGGAGGATGCCGCGTTGGCGAAGCGTCAGGCGGCGTCACGCGAGAAGCTCAAGCAGCAGCTGCTTGATG
>JBBRGR010000229.1:0-4462 GCA_038223815.1 Gemmatimonadales bacterium | reverse complement strand
GCCGAGGCCGTTGCTGCCGGCCTGGTACTCGGCGACCACGTTGTCGTCATCGCTGCGCGTGTAGTAGACGTAGAACTTGTGGTTGGTGGCGAAGTCGGGATGGAAGGCGAGCCCGAGCAGGCCTTGCTCGTCACCGGTGTTGTTGACCGGGCCGTCCATGTTCGAGGTGATGTCCAGGAAGGGCGTGGCCTGCAGCGCGCCCTGATCGATGATCCGGATCCGACCTGGCTGCTCGACCACGAACAGCCGGCGATCGCCGACCGGCGAGGTCACCAGGTTGGGCCGGGCCAGCATGCCGGCGGCCAGTACCTGCTCGGTGGAGATCGTGGTGCCGGCGGTCGGCACGCACGTCGCCTGCGCGGCGTCGGGCAGGGGCGGGGTGTTGGCGTCGATCTGCGTGCCAGGCGGGGCGTCGATCTCGGTGCCGGGCGGGGCGTCGATCGCTGCCGGGTTGTCCTTGCCGCAGCCGGCGAGGGCGGCGGCGGCGATGAGGGCGGCGACGGTGGGCAGGCTACGCATGGCCGGCACCTTATCGCGCACCGCGCGCGGGAGTGTCCGGGTTCGCTCACACGTGCTGTCGCCGCTGCGGCGCGCGTCGCAACCGTGAGCCGGCCTACTTCATCTTGATGCTGTTCGCCCAGCGCCCGAACCCGTAGAAGATCAGCCCGACCGCGAGGATCGGCAGCAGGAAGACCCAGCCGACGAAGGACCCGGCCGGGCTCGCGCCGACATACAGCAGCGACAGGAACATCCCGACCAGCAGGACCACCAGGCCCACCAGGTAGCCGATCAGCTGGATGCGGCGGCGCCGGATCGCCTTCTCGAGCAGGCCGACGAAGTGGGCGGCCTCCTCGGGAGTCAGCTGCTGGATCGCCTCGGCGACCGCGTCCTCCTTCTTGGGATCGAGGGCGTCGTCGGCGAGGGCTTCGGGGTCCGAGACCATCGCCGCGGAACCTAGCACGCGAGGTCGATTTCGGTGCCACCCGGCCGGCGAGCCGCCTCCTGTTTTCCGGAGGCTCAACATGACCGGACGGATGCAATGGCTCGGGTGCTTGCTGGCGGCGACCACCGCCGCGTGCGTGGCGGATGACGTGGAGGTCGGCCGACGGCACCAAGGTCACCACCACGACCACCGAGCGCAGCCACGGTCGCGACACCACCACCGGCACCGTGAGCGTCACCACCGCGCCGCGCGGCGAGGTCGGGGTCACCCACGAGTGGACCAAGGTCACCAAGAACGACCACGGCTCGACGGTCACCCAGAAGGGCAGCGAGACCACCGCGCCGGACGGAGAGACCCACAAGACGGTGGTGACCGAGAGCTGCGACGCCAGCAACAACTGCGAGAGCAAGGTCGAGGAGAGCGACAAGCCCAAGCAGACCTGCGGGGCGACCATCGACTGCGACGGCGGTGGCTGCAACGCCTCGGCCGACCCCGACTCGGCGTTCGCCTCGCCCCTGATCACCACCGAGAGCGTGCTGCGAGCGCTGGTCCTGCTCGGAGCGAACATCCGCACCGTCGAGTCCGATGGCAGCGCGATCGACTACCAGCCGGATCCGGCGCGCGCCGATCGCTGGGGCCCGGTCAGCCTGGTCAGCGACGAGGCGACCGTCGGCGGCGTGCTGATCTTCCGCGGCAACAACACCGCCGGCCCCGACTACGACCCGGATCTGCCGCAGCCCGAGGTCGGGCTCCCTGGCCCGGATCTCGGCCGTGACCTCCGCTTCTTCCGGCCGCCGGCCCGGGTGGTGTCGCTGGTGCCCAGCGACACCTACTCGCTGTTCGCGCTCGGCTGCGGCGCTTGGTCCGGCCGTGGCCGCGGGACCTAACGCAGTCCCAAGGAAGGATCGCATCATCGTCGCCACCTACAGCTCAGCGCATTTTCTCAGCAACTCCATCCGCAGCGCGTCGATGGGCACGGTATGGACGACCTGGATCCGGCGCGCTGGGGCATGACGACCCGAGCTCGCCGCCCATCACCCCGGTCGCAGGAGCGTCATGGGCAAGCTATTCGATCAGCTGCAGGAGAAGATGGCTCGACGAGATCACGAGGCCGGCGATGGCGGTGGTCCCGGGCGGGCGGCAGGGCTCGACGAGGCTGGGGGAATGGCCACCGGCCACGGCTCGGACGAGGTTGCCGACACCGCCAGGTCGGCGACGTCCGCACGGAAGGCCGGCAAGACGACTGATCCGGTGAGCTACGACCCGATCGCTGCCGACCCGCAGCGCGAGCAGGAGATGAGGGATCGCCGCGACCGGTGGCGTCCGATCATTCTCGCAGGTCGCCGCGCCCGCGAAGGATACGTGTTGATGAAGGCGATCTGGACCGACGTCGCCGCGGCGCGGGAGGGTGGCCGCGTGGCCTGCAACGAGGTGCTGAGCCACCTGACGGCCGTGCAGCCTGGGCCTCACGAGGAGCTGACGAAGCACTGGTTCGTCGATGCGGCGGCGACGTGCTTCCTGCTGACTGGTGCGATGAAGGATCTCGGCGCCGGGGACACGTCCGAGGTCGGGCTGGTGGATGCCACGATGGAGACCCTGCAGGGTGACGCCCCGGCAACCTGGAAGGGGACCCCCACCAACGCCGACGACGCCCTCAAGCGGGCGGGGAACCCCAAGGAGTGGGAGAACTGGTCGGGGCCGATCGGACCCGGCCAGCTCAGGCTGGCGGGAGCCGACCTCGCGGGCGCGATCGAGCAGTTTCGCAAGGAGAAGCTCGGCGAGGGCACGGAATCGAAGGCTGGGGGATCGTCGGAGAACAAGGCGCCGATTCTGGACAAGGCGGCCCACGCAAGCGTTCCGCGAATTGCATACGTGCTCGAATGCCTCGACCGCGGAGACATGCAGGCCGACGACCCCAAGCTGATCGCCGCGGTTGGTAGCTATTTCGAGCAGGCCCAGCGATTCGCGTACTGGGCGATGGCACTCGACCCGGTGGAAGAGCCGGCGCGCCTGGTGGCCGAGTACACCGCGCCGCTGGCGAAGCGGTTCGGCCAGGAGCCGAGCGTGGACGCCGACCCGATCCCGCGGAACGAGGACGTGGATTCGCTGGGCAACGTTTTGTTGCCCGCGCTGGAGCACGCCTGGGGCAACGTCTTCGACGTTCAGGCCAATGCCCTGCAGCATCTGGTGACGGGGGAGGACGCTCCACTCGACTGGGATCAGGCGTTGCTGATCTCGCTGGGGACCGCCTGCCTGTCGAGCGTGCTCAGCGCCTTCGCTGGAGGGCTCGGTGCTGCTGCTGCGGGAGGGCTCGCGGACGAGCTCGGTCGCGGGGCAGCGTCGTCGCTGGCGAAGGACGTCACGAAGGACATGGGGACGGCCCTTGCCGCAGGGGCGCCGACCTCGGCGACCAACGTTCGCAAGGCCTTCTTCCACTCGCAACACCTCGCGGTGAAGGATGCGAAGCTACGGGCGCTCTCGACGCTCAGCTCACGGATCGGGGTAGAGGCACGTCGCTCGCCACAGGGTGGGGCCATGGTCTTCGAGTTGACCAAGCTTGTCGCCACCGCGGCCGCAGACCTGGAGCAGTTGCAGATCCAGCGCGGTGTTCAGGCATGGGCGAATTATCAGGCTCGCGCGATCCATGGTACGGACAAGCGGACCGAGGGCGCTGATCTCGATGCGGTGGGGGTGTTCGATCGCGACAAGCCGCTCCCATCGATCGGTATCGACAGCCCGCAACTGCCGCCGTCATCGGTCCCGCGAGCGAAGGCGCCGAGGGGCCTGCTCGAGGTGCGGGTTCGCCTGGGTACCGCGGGCGCCGACCCCGTTCTGGAGGCTGCTACCGCGCGTGGCTTGGCGGACTCGGACCGCGCGGCACTGGCCGGGTTGCAGCTTGGCGAGCTCGAGATGCCGGTCCAGATCGTCGGAATCTTCGGTGGCGACGAGCAGATCTTGGCGTCGAGCAATGGTGCGGGCGCCTACTGGCTCAACGAGGCCACGACCGAAGGAGATGCCTGGCTCGAGCGGCGCGGTGGAGGATACGCGCCCAGCCCCATCGATGGCGTTCGCCCGCTGTTCGACGATATCGCCGAGCTGACGCTGGCCAAGATCCGAGGTGAGTGAGCGACATGAGAGCTTTGATCTTGGCTGGCCTGGCGAGCTGTGTGCTCGGCTGTGAGTCCCGCGTGGACGAGTTGCTCCGCAAGCTCGAGAGTCCCGACGCGGACGTTCGGTGGCTCGCCGCATTGGAGCTTGGTCAGATTCGCGGCAAGCCCGGCGATCCGCGTCCGTCGCCAGGATCCGGATCGATCCCGCTTCGATTCGGAGAGGCGCGCGTCGTGAAGGCGCTGACCCGGCACGTTCGCGACGACGTCTCGGGTGAGGTACGGAGCACCGCAGCGAATGCCCTGCGCAATCTTCGGCCGCCCGGGCGCAACGACGTCCTGCTCGACTGCGTTGTCCGCGATCGTGAGGCCGGAACCGCGTGCGCCGACGCGCTGCTGGTGGTCGCGGATC
>JBBRGR010000228.1:0-4469 GCA_038223815.1 Gemmatimonadales bacterium | reverse complement strand
CTCAAGTACGACGTGCAGGTGATGCGGCGTGCGGGGATCGAGGTGGCCGGCCTCGCCTACGACTCGATGCTCGCGTCCTTTGTCGTCGACCCGTCGCGTCGATCGCACGGCATTGATGCGCTGGTGCTCGAGGCCTTCGGTCTGCTGATGACCCAGTACACCGACGTGGCGGGGAAGGGGAAGCAGCAGATTCCCTTCGCCGAGGTGTCGGTGCCGGTGGCGGCGGCGTATTGCGGCGCCGACAGTGCGATGGTGCTCAAGCTGCAGGAGTACTTCGCCCCGATGCTCGCGCAGGGTGAGCTGCGTCGCCTGCTCGAGACGCTCGAGATGCCCCTGATTCCGGTGTTGGTGGACATGGAGTGGACCGGGATCATGATTGACGGGCCCCGCTTTGCCGAACTCGGGCGCATGCTGGGCCACGACCTCGAGGTCCTGGAGCAGCAGATCCAGCAGGCGGCCGGCGGCAAGGCGCTGAACATCAACTCCCCGAAGCAGCTCGCCGTGATTCTCTTCGAGGAGCAGGGGTTGCCCGTCCTCAAGAAGACTAAGATCGGCCCGTCGACGGACGCCGAGGTGCTCGAGCAATTGTCCGATATGGGCCACGAACTGCCGAAGCTGATCCTCGGCTATCGCGAACTGCAGAAGCTCAAGAGCACCTACGTCGATGTCCTGCCGACCAAGGTGAATCGGAGTACTGGGCGCATCCACACCTCGTACAACCAGGTTGGCGCGCAGACCGGACGGCTCTCCTCCAACGATCCCAACCTGCAAAACATCCCGATCCGGACGCCACGCGGCGAGGCGATCCGCCGCGGCTTCATCCCGCAGGCAGGGTGGAAGTTCGTGGTCGCCGACTATTCGCAGATCGAACTGCGGCTGATGGCGCATCTCTCGGAAGATCCGGCGTTTGTCGAAGCGTTCCGCTCCGGCGGTGACATCCACAAGCAGACCGCGGCCATCATCTTCGGTGTCCCACTCACCGAAGTGACCAGCGAGATGCGGGCGCGCGCCAAGACGATCAACTTCGGCACCATCTACGGGCAGGGTCCGTTCGCGCTCTCCAAGATGCTCGGCATCACGCAGGAGGAGGCGAAGCAGTTCATCAGCGACTACTTCTCGCGCTTCAGCGGCGTGCGTGCCTACCTCGACAAACAGGTCGAGCTCGCGCGCGAATATGGCTACGTCGAGACCCTCTTCGGGCGGCGGCGCTACATCCCCGAGATCCGCGACAAGAACTTCAACCTGCGCGCCTTCGCCGAGCGCACGGCGCAGAACACTCCGCTCCAAGGCTCGGCGGCCGACCTGATCAAGCGGGCGATGATCGCGATCCACGCCGCGCTCCCCGCGGCGGGCCTCCGCTCACGCCTGCTGCTGCAGGTGCACGACGAACTCGTCGTCGAGGCACCCGCCGAAGAGGCGGAGGCGACGGCGGCGCTGGTGAAGGAGCACATGGAGGGGGCAGCGGTCCTGAAGGTGCCGCTGCAGGTGGGCATCGGCATCGGCGACAACTGGGTCGACGCGAAGTCGTGAGGCTCGCGACGCGCGCCAGATCGATGATCGATGATCGATCATCGATGGTCGATCACACGGTGTCCGATTTGCGCGGCGGTTTATATCCCGGCCACCAATTCCACGCCCCGGCGATCTGCATCAGGCTCGGCACCAGCACCATCCGGATGATGGTGGCGTCGAGCAGCACCGCCACGGCCAACCCGAAGCCGACGAACTGCATCAGCAGGATCCGGGCGAAGGCGAAGGCGCCGAAGACGGCGATCATGATCAGCGCCGCCGAGGTGATCACCGAGGCGGTGGCGGAGAGCCCTTCGCGGGTGGCGAGGGTGTTCTGCCCGGTGCGGTCAAACGCTTCCTTGATCCGCGCCAGCAGGAAGACCTCGTAGTCCATCGAGAGGCCGAAGACCACCGCAAAGACGATCACCGGTACCAGCACGTAGATCGCCGAGGTGGGACCGTCGATGCCGAAGAGCGAGCCGCCGATCCCTTCCTGGAAGACCAGCACGATCAGGCCGAAGGTCGCCGCGACCGAGAGGGAGTTCATCACCACGGCCTTGATCGGCACCAGCACCGACTTGAACACGATCGCCAGCATCAGCGCCGTGACGCTGAGGATCAACGCGACGATCAGCGGGAAGCGTTCCAGCAGCAGCGTCTGGAAGTCAAGCGCGGCCGCGACGTAGCCCCCGACCTGCACCGAGGTGCCCTGCAGTTGCCGGATCCCGTCGCCGCCCACGATCGCGCGAATCTCCTCCACCACCTCCATCGCGGTCGTCAGCGTGGTGGTGTCGGCCGGAATCACGTCCAGCAGCGTGGTGCGGCCATCCCGGGCGAGGTAGGCATCGATAAAGTCGGGATAGCGTGCCCGGACGGTGTCGGGTTCGCTGTAGAGCAGCGAGTATTCCAGAATCCCCGTTCCCGGGGCAATGTCGACGAGTGATTTGACGTCGCGGATCCGCGGGTCGGCACGCAGCGAATCGGAGAGCCGGCGCAGACCGCGCAGCGCGGTGGCACTTGTTGCGTCCGTCCCTTCCGGGAACTCGATCACCACGCGCACTGGCTGGATGTAGCCCGACATCCCCATCCGCTCGAGCGTGGCGACTCCAGCGCCCGCCTCCGTCTGCTCGGGCCACCAGTGCCGACTCGGCAGACCGATCCGCAACTTGAGCACCGGCAGCGTGAGCAGTGCGATGGCGGTGCCGCCAAGGACGAGCGCACGGTAGGGGTGGCGCGAGAGCGAGCGCGCCCAACTTTCCCAGATCTGCGGACGGTGATACCAGGCGAGTCGGCGTGCCAGCCAGCGCGGGCGATCGATGTTGCGCCCCAGAAGCGAGAGCAGCGCCGGCAGGAGGGTCGTCGCCAGCAGCACCGCCACCGAGACCACCACCAACCCCGCGATCCCGACCGACTTGGTTTCCGTCAGCGGAGTGAGCAGGAGCGCTCCGAAGCCGACGACGACCGTCATCCCGGAGACCATCACGGCATGCCCTGCGGTCTTGAACGTGTGCGCGGCGGCCTCGGCCGGTCGCATCCCGGCGTTCAGCTCTTCGCGAAATCGGGTGATCACCAGCAACGAATAGTCGATCCCCACGCCGAGGCCGATCATCGAGATCATGTTCAGGACGAACACCGACATCGGGAAGACGGTCGCGATCACCCCGACAATTGCCAGCGTGATCGCGATGGCGAGGACTCCGACAAGAATCGGCAGGAACGCCGCCACGAGGGCGCCGAAGGCGAGCACCAGGATCGCCAGCGTGATCGGGATCAATTTCCGTTCGTTGCGGGTCGCGTCCTCGGCGGAGACGGCGCGGATGTCGAGATCCAGCGGTGCGCGTCCCGTCACCAGGACGCTGTAGGCATCCCGATCGGGGAAGCGGCGCAACACCGAGTCGAACGCCTGGCGGAGCGGGGCGACTGCGGCGGAGACGGAATCGCCTCGGCGCAGATGGAGGGCCACCAGGAAAAAGGTCGTCCGACCGTCCCGCGCGACGAAGGTCGAATCTCGCGTGCTGCGCACCGAGACGACCCCGCTCACCCAGGGCTGGGCATGCGCGGCGGCGATCAGCGAATCAAGGAGCTCGCCGGGGAGGCCAGTGGTCATCCGCGCCGGGCCCTGCACGGTGACGGCAAAGAACTCGCTGATCGGGCGGGCAAAGCGGGACGAGAGGAGCGAGTCGGCGAGGCGAGCCTCGGTGGTGACGTTGGCGCCACCACGGAGTTCGAGAATGCCAACCGTGCCGCCCGCGCGGAACGCGGCGACGACGCCGATCAGGGCCCAGCAGGCGATGACGGCCCAGCGCCAGCGCACCAGAGCTCGTCCCAGAGAGTCAAACACCGGACAATCCTAGGAGCCCCCTCCCCCCGACGCCACCCGACGCCCCTCCCAACTTTGGGGAAGTCGAGCCGATATTGCAGCTATGCCCCATCGTCTCGTCCTCGCCGCCTTCGCTTTGGTCGTTGGCCTGATAGCCCTCGGACGCCTCGCGCGGCCCGTTCCGACGGTCCCGGCCGCGGTCGCACCCCAGGTGGCGGCGGAGCCGGGGACGCCGGCCCCTGCTCGCCGCCTGGGCCCCCTCCAGGCCACGCTGGACGCCCCGCCCGTCGGGACGCCGTCGATTGACCTCGAAGCGCGCCTGGCCGTCCGGCGGCGGATCGAGCGCGAGGGTTCCCGAGTCTTTCTTGATTCGATGCTGGCCGTGACGGACTCCGTCGTGGTCCGCTGGAGCGACCGTATCCCCCGGCTCATTTTCGTTCGCTTCGTTCCAGACAGCACCCTGCCCGATTGGCGGGCTGCCCTCGAGGATGCCCGCGTCGGGATGCTTGCCTGGGATGGCAATGAGGCGGGGTACGACCTTCGCGAGACCAGCGAGAACTCCGCCGACATCACGGTCCAATGGACCAGTATGCTCAACGCACCGCACCAACTCGGCCTGACGGGCGTGAGTTGGGGAAGC
>JBBRGR010000227.1:0-4475 GCA_038223815.1 Gemmatimonadales bacterium | reverse complement strand
TGCTCGCCACGCAGAATCCGATCGAGAGCGAAGGGACCTACCCGCTTCCCGAAGCGCAGCTCGATCGCTTCCTCCTGAAGATTCGTGTCGGGTACCCGGCGCGCCACGAGGAGCGTGAAGTGCTGCTGCGGATGAGCGCGTCCGGCAACATTCCTGTGGAGCGCCTGGCAGAACCGGGCCAGGTCATCGCCGCGCGGCAGACCATTGAGGCGATTCATCTCGATGCACGTCTCGCCGACTACATCGTGGATCTGGTGCGAGCCACGCGCGAGCCGGCCATGGTCGGTTTGGCGGCGCTGACGCCGATGATTGCATTCGGCGCCTCCCCACGCGCCTCGATTGCGCTGGCACAGACCGCACGGGCGCACGCGTTCCTTCGCGGTCGCGACTATGTGATGCCGGAGGATGTGCAGGCCCTCGCGCCCGACGTCATGCGTCACCGGATTGTGCTCACCTTCGATGCCGAGGCCGAGGGCGTGGACACCGATGCGGTGATCCGGCAGGTCCTCGCCGCGGTGCCGGTGCCGTGACGTGGCCGGTCTCCTCCCGCCCGCGCTGCTGAAGCAGGTTCGCACGCTCGCCCTCCGGGGGCGGCGCGCGACCGAGGCGTTGCTCGGTGGCGAAGTGCGCTCGGTCTTTCGCGGGACCGGAATGGAGTTCACCGATGTCCGTCCCTATGCCGAGGGCGACGACGTCCGTCATCTCGACTGGAATCTGCTGGCGCGGACCGGTCTCCCCTACGTCAAACTCTATACCGAGACGCGCGAACTCACCCTCCTGCTGGTGATTGATCGCTCCCGTTCCACCGCCGTGGGTGACCCTGAACCGAAAATGTCGCGCGCCGTCGAGGTTGCGTCCTTGCTGGCGTTGGTGGCCGCGCAGCAGCAGGACCGCGTCGGGATGCTCGCCTTCGGAGGCGAGGTCGGTCCGGTGATTCCGCCGGGGCGCGGGCGTCGGCACGCCTATGCGATCGTGCAGCGACTCTTCGCCCTCGAGGAGGAGGGGGGCGGAACCGACCTCGCTGGGGCGCTCCGCGCGGCCGGGGCATTGCTTCGCCGTCGCGCCCTGGTCGTGATCCTCTCGGATTTTCTTGCCCCCGATTGGGAGGCACCCTTGAAGGGACTTGCCGCGCGCCATGAGGTGACGGCCATTTCCCTCGATGATGCGCGTGAGACGGCATTGCCGACCGGCGGGTGGGTGCGACTCGAAGGCGCCGAACGGGGCGGCTCGGTGCTCTTCGACAGTAGCGATGCTCCGACGCGGCGCCGTGCGGAGGCGATGGCGAAGCGGCAACGGATGCGACGTGCCGCGACCTTTGCGGCGGCCGGCGTCCGCGAGGTCGTGATTCGTACCGATGGCGACTACCTCCCGGTCCTGCGGGCGGCCTTCGGCCGCCAGGGTCGCCGGCGATGAGACAGCAACCCACTCGGTTCACCGTCGGCGACACCACCACGATCGTGCATCGCGTGTCCGTCCCGCCGGGCGCTTTGGTGCAGCCCCGTGGGCCTGCCGATACCACCATCGCCACCATGCTGGGGTTGCCCCGCGTGACCCGCGAGGGCGACTCGGTCCGCATTGCCTACACCGTCACGCTCTGGGCCCCGGGCACCCAGACCGTGGTGATGCCCGGCGCGATCGTGGCGCGACTCGACGGCCGGATTGACACGCTTCCCGATGCCCGGGCCGTGGTTGAAGTCCGCTCGCTGTTGCCTGCCGATCGACCGGCCGCCCAGGTGGCACCGCGACAGGCGCGGCCATGGATCGCACGCGCCGATCGGACGCTGCTGCCCTTGGCCGTCGCGGCCGTCCTCCTGGCGCTGATTGCGGTCATGGGCTGGTGGCTGTGGCGGCGCCGTGGCCCGCTCCCCTCACCCGCGCCTGCGCCCGTCGCTCCGCCAGCGGATGCCGATCAGCTGCGCGGCTGGATCGCGGCCGGCGAGACACGCCTTGCGGTGCAACACCTCGAGCCACTGCTCGCGTCGCAGCCGAACGCCGAGGCGTGGCGGGCGCGTGTCAGCGCGGTCCGGTTTGCACCGGCCGTGGAGGACGACCTGCAGGAATTGGCCAACGAGGGGATGGCGCTTCTCGGTCGGGTCACACCGTGATCGGGCTCACGCGTCCGTTCCTCCTGCTCCTGCTCCTCGCGATCCCCTGGTGGTGGTGGCGTCGTGCCCGATTGCGCCCTGCGGCCGCCGTGGTGTCCGATCTCGCCCCGTTCCTCGGCGCGCGCTCCGGTCGGTGGCGACTCTGGCTGCCGCCGGCGTGTCGCTCGCTGGCGTGCGCGGCGTTCGTGCTCGCGGCGGCCGGCCCGTATCGCCGGGGGGACCGCACGGTGATCAATGCCGAGGGAATCTCGATCGTCCTGGCCATCGACGTGTCGAGTTCAATGCTCGCGGAAGACTTCGCGCCGGCGAACCGATTGGAAGTCGCCAAGCGGCAGGCGACCGCGTTTGTGCGTGCGCGCACCGCAGACCGCATCGGCCTGGTGACCTTTGCGGGCGAGGCGCTCACGCAAGTCCCGGTGACCGTCGACTACGCGACGCTGGAGCGTTCGATCGGCGCCCTGGAGGTCGGGCTGCTGGAAGACGGCACGGCGATCGGCTCCGGGCTCGCGACGGCCGTCGCACGGCTCCGCAAGCTGCCCGGGCCCGACAAGGTGATCCTGCTGCTGACGGACGGCGAGAACAACCGCGGCATCATCGATCCCCGCACGGCTGCGCGCACGGCGCAGGCATTCGGCATTCGGGTCTACACGGTCGGCGTCGGCACCGACGGGGAGGCCCGCGTGCCGATGAGTCGCTCGCTCAACGGCTTCCGGTACGAAGTGGTGCCGGTGCGTATTGACGAAGAACTCCTGACCGAGATCGCCACGGAGACCGGCGGACAGTATTTCCGCGCCAAGGACGCGGCCTCGCTCGGCCGGATCTTCCAGCAGATCGATCGCCTGGAGAAGACGGCCGTGGATGTGGTGCGCTATACCCGGCGCGATGAGCGGACCAGGCCCGTCCTGGTGTTGGGCCTGACCCTCCTGGCCATTGAGCTGCTGCTGAGCTCGACCATCGCGGTGCGGGTCCCGTGAAGTTCGAAGTCCGCTGGCTGTTGTTCACCGTGCCGGTGATCGTGCTGCTCATCGCCGCATTGGCCTGGCGCGCACGGTCGGCACGCCTTCGTGCCGCCGCCGCGTGGTCGGTCGCCTTGGGTCGCCAGGCGGCGCTGTTCGGCAGGCGCTCCACCGGGCTGCTCGCGGTGAGCGCACTGCTCGCCGCGGTCGGGTTGGCGGGTCCGCGGTGGGGGCGCGCGGCGCAGGCGACCGAATCGCGTGCCCTCAACGTGGTCCTCGTGATGGATGTCTCCCGTTCGATGCTTGCGCAGGATGTGCCGCCGGACCGCCTGACGCGCGCGGTCGGGTTGGCACGGCGTCTGGTGCAGGACCTCGAGGGGGATCGCCTCGCGCTCGTGGCGTTTGCGGCACGCGGCTACCTCCTTTCCCCGCTCACCCTCGATCAGAGTGCGCTCGCCCTCCAGCTGGACGCCCTCGACCCCGAGGTCGCGAGCGAAGGAGGCTCCGGCTTGGCGTCCGCCATCGCGCAGGCTGGCGCGGTGCTCGAGGCGGCGACGCAGGGTGGTGACAAGGCCGTCGTCGTCTTCTCCGATGGGGAGAGCTTCGAAGGCGAAGAGGTACTGCAGAGCGCTGGCGTCGCACTCCAGCGCGCCGGGATCACGCTGGTACTGGTACCGCTCGGCAGCACGACCGGAGCGCGGATTCCCTCACCGGGAGGGGGGTGGCACAAGGACGCCGATGGGAAGGACGTGGTGACCGCACGACGAGACGACCTGCTGCGTGTCGTGGCGGCGGGGGCCCGTGGCACCGTGGTGCCAGCTGACGCGCCCGATCCCACCGGCGAGGTGCGCCGAGTGCTCGACCGCCTGGCGCGCGCACCGGCCGAAGATCGGAGCGCCGATGATCTGGTCCCCCGGGCGTGGCTCTTCGCGCTCGGGGCTGCGCTGCTGCTGCTCGGCCACACCCTGACCCGCCGCAGCGCGGCCTTGGCCGCCGTGGCCCTCGTGCTCGGGAGCGGATCCGCCGCAGCGCAGCGCCCTTCAGCTGGTGGACGCTTGCTGCAGCAGGGCGACACGACGCGTGCCCGCGAGGCGTTCGTGGTGGAGGCCAAGACGCGCGGCACGGACTCGGCCTGGTTCAACGCGGGCACGGCCGCCCTGGTGGCGGGCGACCTCTCTGCGGCCCAGGACGCGCTCCAGCGCGCCGCGCGCTCCCTCGACCCGGAGCTGCGCCGTCGCGCCCTCTACAATCTCGGCACCAGCTACCTGACGCGCGCGCGCCGGGACTCCACTGGCCGTGATTCGCTGCTGCGTGCCGCCTCGCGTGAGTTGCAAGCCGCGCTGCAGCTCGCCCCGGGCGACGCGGACGCGAAGTTCAACTTCGAGTTGGCGCGACGCCTCATGCCGCCGCCCCC
>JBBRGR010000226.1:0-4504 GCA_038223815.1 Gemmatimonadales bacterium | reverse complement strand
ATCCGCGGCTGGCCGTACTGGAACACGAGCAGCACCGCGGTCATCGAGACCACTGCCCCGGCCGCCACGATCCAGCTGGCCGTCTTGAGGCCGGCGAGGTCGAGCGCCCGGGCCAGCGGATCGGCGGAGGCGAGCTGCTGGTAGGGCACGATTCCGGTTGCGACCGCGCCGACGATCACGTAGATGAGCGTGCAGACGGCCAGACCGCCCAGGATGCCGATCGGCAGGTTGCGCTGGGGGTTTTTCGTCTCCTCCGCCGCCGTGGAGATCGCATCAAAGCCGATGTAGGCGAAGAAGACGATTGCCGCGCCCTGGTGAATGCCGCGAAACCCGTTCGGTGCGAAGGGGACGTAGTTGTCCGGGTTGATGTGCTGCGCGCCCACGAAGACGAACAACCCCAGCACCAGCAGCTTGATGACCACCATGATGTTGTTGGCGCGCGCGCTCTCGCGCACGCCGAGCAGCAGGAGCCAGGTCACGGCCATCACGATCGCGAAGGCGGGAACGTTGAGCAGCACCGGCATGCCCATGAGCGTGGGCGCGGTATCCATCAGTCCCGCGATCTCCGGATTCGAGGCGAGCTTGACCTGCAGATAGCCGTGCGTGAGCCACCCCGGCAGGACGATCCCGAAGCCGCTGAGCAGCGACGTGAAGTAGCCGCTCCACGCCACCGCGACGGCGATGTTGCCCACCGCATACTCGAGAATCAGGTCCCAGCCGATGATCCACGCAAGCAGCTCGCCGAGCGTGGCGTAGGTGTAGGCGTAGGCGGAGCCGGCCTGCGGGATCATCGCCGCCAGCTCGGCGTAGCAGAGTCCAGCGAGCCCGCAGACCACGCCAAGAAGGACGAAGGAGAGGACGAGGGCGGGCCCTGCCCCGGCACGAATCACGGTGCCATCGGCGGCGACTTCGCCCGCCGCGGCTGTGCCGAGCGAGGCGAAGATGCCGGCGCCCATGACCGCGCCGATCGCCAGCATGATGAGGTCGAACGCCCCGAGGGTCCGGCGCATGCCGCGATCCGATTCGGCCTGAATCGGCTTGCGGGAGAAGAGGCCGCTCATTGGGCTCCGAAGGTGAACGAGATGGATTGGGTACTGGTTACCGGGTTGCCGTCCGCGTCCCGCGCCGGACGAAACCCGTAGGTCCGCATCACTTCATCAAACTTCTTGGCGAAGCCTTTGTCGACAATTGGCGGCGTCACGACCAGCTCGGTCACCTTCCCCTCCGCCGAGATGGTGAAGAGGACGTCCACCGTCTTGCCGCGCATCGAACGCGGGACGTCGAGCGGGGGCAGCCCCAGGAATCGCGAGGCTGCCGGGGTGCCCCCGCGGCCGACGCCGGTGCCGCCCCCCGAGCCGCCACCGCTGCCTGGGCCGGCACCACTGCCTGTGCCGGTTCCGGTCCCCGTGCCCACGCCCCCCCCGCTCCCACCGCCACTGCCGGCGGAGACGGGCGCTGGGGGGCCGGGGTCCACTGTCGGAGGCGCCTCGACCGGTGTGACCGGTTCCGGATTGGGCTCGACCTTCGGCACCGTGATCGGCGGTACCTCGGGTGGCGGGGGCGGGGTGACCACGGGGGGCGCGACGGCAATGACCGCCGACCCGCCGCGACCACCGCCCCCGCCACCGCCGTTGAGGAGCAGCTGGAACGCTTCCGACAACTCCGTCTTCGGGTGCTCCACGACCACCTGCCCGATGCGGACGAGCACGAAGAGGAGGAGTGCGTGGAGCAGAAAGGAGACCAGCATGGCGCCAACCCCACGCGGGGGCGGAGTCGGCAGCGACGCGAGAACGCGGACACGCCGTCCTGGCGCGTCCGCGTTCGCGGTCGTCGGCGTCGTGTTCAACCCCGTCTCAGTTCGGGGTCTCGGCCGGCGTGAACCCCACGACCTCGACGCCTGCACCCCGGGCAATGTCGATCGCTTCGATCACATCAGCATAGACCCGATTCCGGCCCGGCTTGACGAAGAGCAGCTTGGCCGGCCGCTGATCGTAGATCTCGTGGAACTTGCGATCGAGCTGATCCTTCGGCGTGGCAGCCTGCCCGTTGATGACGTAGGACCCGTCATCCCGAAGTTCGAGCACGATCTGCGCGCTCTGTGCCGAAGTGGAGGCGATCTTCTCGGGTGCCGGAATCTGGATGTCGACCGCGGCCCGCTTCAGTGCCTGCACGATCATGAAGATGATCAGCAGCACCAGCAGCACGTCGATCATCGGGGTGACGTTGATGTCGGACGTCACGCCCCCGCTCTCTCCCGTGGACATGGACATGGTTACTTCTCCTCCGCCATGAGACCACCCTTGCGGTCCGTGATCGAGACGAGGACACGGGCACCCGCCCGACTCGCCATCGTCACGGCTTCCTCGATGACTCCGAACTTGAGGCCGCCATCGGCCTTGAAGAAGATGATCTTGTCCAAGGTCCGGGCGGCGTAGAGTTCGGTCAGCTTGGCTTCGGCCTGCTCCTTCGAGACGGGATCGCCGTTGAGGAAGTAGGCCCCATTCACGTCCAGCCCGAGGGTGATTTCATCATCGCCTTCGGGGCGCTGGTCGACGTTGAGGCCGGCCGGCATCTGCGCCTGGAAGCCGGACTCGAGGACCGGAGTCACGATCATGAAGATGATGAGGAGGACCAGCATCACGTCGATCATCGGCGTGACGTTGATTTCCGCAGTCACCGACCCCTTGCCACTACCCGTGGATATGGCCACTGCCGCTCACCGCCTTCTGGGCCTGGAACTCCTTCGTGAAGATCGAGCGTCCGAACTCGCTCCCCACGCTCTTGATCAGGTAGTCGATCAGCTCCTTCGAGGTGTAGGTCATCTCGACGGCGAGGTTGTCCACCTTGGTGGTGAAATAGTTGTACGCCCACACCGCCGGAATCGCGACCAGGAGGCCGAAGGCGGTGGTGATCAGCGCCTCGGCGATACCAGCGCCGATGCCGGCGAGGCCGCCCGCCGCGCCACCCAGGCTCATCGCCTGGAAGGCGTTGACGATACCCATCGTGGTGCCGAGCAGCCCGACGAACGGGGCGGTCGACCCGACCGTGCCGAGCACGCCCGAGCCGCGCTTGAACTCGGCCAGCGTGATCATCATCTGCCGCTCGACGGCACGCTCGGCCGAGTTGATGTCGGCGGCGGTGATCGTGGCCCGGTCACGCAGGAGCGGCTTCACTTCGGAGAGCGCCCCACCGAGCACGCGGGCGATGTGCGAGTCCTTGTTCTTCTCGGCCATGGTGATGGCCTGCTCGATGTTCTCTTCCTGGATGGCGCGGGAGAACTGGGGCGCGAATTTGCGGGTGGCGCCCTCGCTCTTCTTGATCTTGATCAGCTTCTGGATGGTGATCGTCAGCGAGTACACCGACATGATCGCCAGAATGATCACGATCGCCCTGGCGAACAAGCCGGCCTGGGCCCAAAGATGCATCATATCCATCGGTCAACCTCGTGCTGTTGAATGACTGGCCGCGACGGCGCGGCCCGGTGAAGCATGCGGCGGGAGCGCCGTCAGCGAATGTCGAACGTGATTGCCTGTTGCACCAGCTGGCGCACGGCGGTGCCGCGCATCTTGGCTGGCTTGAAACGGGCCCGCTTGATCGCCGCGACGGCCGGCTCTTCAAAGGCCTTGTTCGTGCTGCTCATGACGCGCACCGAGTTCGCCTCGACGCGGCCATCGGTTCCCACGACGAATAGCATGGTCACGCGCCCGGCGATCCCGGCGCTGCGGAGCGCTGGGGGGAAGACCGGGTCGGCGCCGTCGATGTAGTCGACCGGATCATCCACCTGGTCCTGCGTGAAGGTCTCACCCGTGACGATGTCCCCGACCGGACCGACTCCGCCGATCACGCCGCGGGCAATGCCGCCCTCGACGCCCTTCCCGGAGAAGTCCTTGGCGTCGAACTTCTCGTTCAGATTCACCGGCGGAATCTCCGTCGGGATCTTGTCGGGCGGCATGATCGTCTGGAAGCCCTGCGGCGGCGGATTGTTCGAGACAATCACGTCGGGCGGCACTTCCTCCGGTGGTGGCGGCGGTGGCGGCTCGGGCGGCTTGAGGAACACCGCGGTGCTGTCCTCGAGGATCTTCTTGACCGTCTCGGCCGCCCCTTGGGTGGCCTTGACGGCGCCGAGAATCAGCAACAGGTGCACGACGACCGACATGGCCGTCTGCCCGATGGTGCGTTCCTTCTTCGGCTTGGACTCGATCAGGTTTTCAAACACGCGGACGGACCTCCGCAGATGGGGCAGGACCAGCAGACTCGAAGAACAATCTCGCAGCGCCACTTCGCGCTGTCCTCACTGCGGAATGACAATTCGATGACAACTGGATTAGCGATCCGGATCTGGCCCTGACACGGCGGACTCGGGCTCCGATCGCGGGAAGGTAACCTGAAAGGTGCTGCCCCGGCCTGGACGGCTCTGGACCTGGATCGTCCCCCCGTGCGCCTCGGCGATCCACTTGCAGATGGCGAGTCCGAGTCCAGTCCCCGGGCGGTCGCCGGTGCGGGA
>JBBRGR010000225.1:0-4511 GCA_038223815.1 Gemmatimonadales bacterium | reverse complement strand
GACCGCTTGGTGCGCCTCGGCGTCCACGCGTCGCGCCTCACGATCACCGGCGATCCGCGGATCGATTCTGCCTGCGGTCTGGTTGATGCCATCGATCGCCACGATCCGTTCGCAACCCTCGCCGATCCCGCCGTCACCCTGGTCGCTGGAAGCACCTGGCCCGAGGACGAGGCCTTGCTCCTCGAGGCCTTCGCGCTGGTGCGGGCGAACGACGCGCGTGCGCGACTGCTGCTCGTGCCGCACGAGCCCACCGCGGCGCACCTCGACGGCATCGCCAAGCGGGCCGGCGCCCACCACCTCCCGGCCCCGATCCGCCTCTCCGCGCTCCAGGGGAGGGCCACGCCGCCCCTGCTGGTTGTCGATCGGATCGGCGTCCTCGCCCGCCTCTACGGCAATGGCGGGAGTGCCTATGTCGGCGGGGGCTGGGGCAGCGCTGGCATACATTCGGTGCTGGAGCCCGCCGCATGGCGGCGTCCCGTGGTGATCGGCCCGCTCGATCGCGGATCCCGTGATGCGACCCTGCTGCGTGCAGCGGGGGGACTGGTCACGCTCCCCAGCCACGGGGCGGTCGCGGTGCTGGCCGAGCGGTGGCTCGGGTGGCTCCGGGATCCATCGCGGGCGGCGGCGGAGGGGGAATGCAATCGCGCCGCACTCGACGGGGAGCGCGGCGCGGCAGATCGCAGTGCGGAGCTCCTGCGCGCACTCCTCCCCTGATCTCAGGGAGCGAAGCCGATCCCGATGCTGAGAATCCCGGGCTTGACGTTGTCCACGAAGAGTCGGTCATACGCCGCGCGAATCGAGAGCCCGTTGACCATCGCGAGGTCGATCCCCCCGGCGATGCCGAACCGCGTGTCGCTGCCGCCGTTCTCATACGACAAACGATCCAGTCGCGGGGCGAGCCACGGCTTGATGGCCAGCGCGGGAATCGGAATGGTGGCCGAGATCCCGAGGGAGACCGGAATGTGCGTGACGTGGGTGCCCGCATCGTCCCAACGCCCCACGCCGCCCATGACGGTCACGCGAATGG
This sequence comes from Gemmatimonadales bacterium, assembly GCA_038223815.1. Taxonomy (GTDB): domain Bacteria; phylum Gemmatimonadota; class Gemmatimonadetes; order Gemmatimonadales; family GWC2-71-9; genus Palsa-1233. Next base: position 3,484 of record JBBRGR010000225.1, on the reverse strand, counting down.
GCACCAGCGGCCCGCCCAGAATGTTGAGCGAGGCGGACACCGCCTGCGACCATCCCGCCTCGCCCGTTTCCGGGTCGGTCCGCGAGATCGAACCCCCGACCCCGACAAAACCCAGCCCGAGCGCCGCCGAGGCGCCGATGGTGGTTGCCTTGCCGGCATCGGCGTTGGCGAACCCTGCATCGAGCGCCAAGCCGATGCCGGTCGGCACGCCGTTATTGACGACCGGGAGACCCCGCACCTGTGCGGCGAGCGGCACGGACCCGCTCAGCGTGAGGGCGACGAAGAGGACAGGCAGACGCATGATCAGGCTCCAGTGATGCCGGGAGAGAGTCCGGCGGCTCAGCGCACCCAGGCGACGGTGAAGGCGATCCCGTCGCGATCGCCGATCCCGGCCGAGAATCGGACGTCGAGCCGGCTGTTGATCTTGGCGTCGATGCCGAAGCCGATCGAGAAGTCGGTGCCATCCGCGTCGCCGAACCGCGGCGTCAGCACGGGATGGATGTAGGGAACCAGCGAGGCCGACGATCCCTCGATCAGGACCCGGCGGCCCATCGAGAATCCGACCGGAAGGAAACCGGTCGTGAATCCGTCGCCACTCGCGAGCCCGAGGCCCACCGTGAAGGACCCGTCGAGCGGGAAGGAATCATTGTGGTCGAGCACCCGCCCGCGCAGATCGGAGCCGAACAGCAACTGGGTGGTGCCGTCACTCCCGCCATCGGCGAGCCCGCCTCGGAACGAAAGGTCGACCGTGCGGTTGAACGCCGTCCGGTAGGAGCCCTCGAGCGCGAACCCACGCCCGGGATCGGAGAGGGACAATCCGTATTCGTTCTGCGCAAACGCGCGATACGGTGCCTGATAGACGGGGGTGCCGGTGGACTGGGCCACAAGCACCGACGGCGCCGCGAGCGGCGCCGTGACAAGGGAGGCCGCGACCAGCATCATGCCACTACGCATCAGTGTCTCCTTGAATCTGTTCCGCGAGAATCCGAACGCTGTTGGAGACGACCTGCAGAAAGCCGCCTTGCACATGAAAGGACTTCGGTCCCGCCGCGGTGGTGATCCGCAGCCTGCCGGTGCCCAACACCGTCATCAATGGCGCATGATTCGGCAGGATGCCGATCTCGCCATCGAAGGCCGGGGCGGTCACCGCCTCGGCCTGGCCGTCGAAGACCGCCTGTTCGGGAGAGATGACGGTGACGCGCATCAGCCCTGCAGCTCCTTGGCCTTGGCGATCACGTCGTCAATGCCGCCCTGCATGTAGAAGGCCTGCTCCGGCAGGTGATCGAACTCGCCGGCCAACACCCGCTCGAACGAGGCCACCGTGTCCTCGAGCTTGACATACTTGCCCGGGAGGCCGGTGAACTGCTCGGCCACGGCAAACGGCTGGGAGAGGAAGCGCTGGAGCCGGCGCGCGCGGCCAACGATCAGCTTGTCCTCTTCCGAGAGTTCGTCCATGCCGAGAATCGCGATGATGTCCTGCAGTGCCTTGTAGCGTTGCAGGGTGCGCTGCAGGCCGATGGCGACGTTGTAGTGCCGCTCACCGATGAACTCCGGCGCGAGAATGCGGGACGTCGAGTCGAGCGGATCGACGGCGGGATAGATGCCGAGCTCGGAGATCGGGCGCGAGAGCACGACCGTGGCGTCCAGGTGGGCGAAGGCCGTGGCCGGCGCCGGGTCCGTGAGGTCGTCGGCCGGAACGTAGATCGCCTGCACCGAGGTGATCGAGCCGCTGCGGGTCGAGGTGATCCGCTCCTGCAGGTCGCCCATCTCGGTCGCCAGCGTCGGCTGGTAGCCGGCCGCGCTCGGCATCCGCCCGAGGAGCGCCGACACTTCCGCGCCGGCCTGGGTGAAGCGGAAGATGTTGTCGACGAACAGCAGCACGTCCTGGCCTTCGACATCGCGGAAATACTCGGCGATCGTCAGTCCCGAGAGCCCGACGCGGAGACGTGCGCCCGGCGGCTCGTTCATCTGGCCGTACATGAGGGCGACCGAGCCGAGAATCCCGGCTTCCTTGAACTCGAGGTAGAGGTCGTTCCCTTCGCGAGTGCGCTCGCCGACGCCGCAGAACACCGACTTGCCGCCGTGCCCCTTCTGGACGTTGTTGATGAGCTCCTGAATGACGACCGTCTTGCCGACGCCCGCGCCGCCGAAGAGACCGATCTTGCCGCCCTTCACGAACGGCGCGATCAGGTCCACGACCTTGATGCCCGTCTCGAGAATCTCGGTCTTCGGCTCGAGCGCCGTGAAGGCCGGCGACTGCCGGTGAATCGCCCACCGCTCGGTCGAGGCCGGAATGGGCTCTCCCCCGTCAATCGGCTCGCCGAGCACGTTGAGGATCCGGCCCAGCGCGGCGTCTCCGACCGGGACCTTGATGGCCTCCCCGGTGTCCGTGGCGATCATGCCGCGCGACACGCCGTCGGTCGAGCTCATGGCGACGGCGCGCACCTGATTGCGCCCGATGTGCTGCTGCACCTCGGCCGTCAGGCGCACCGGCACGGGGCCGCTGTGATCCTCGACGAGCAACGCGTTGTAGATCTCCGGCAGCTGCTCCGGCGGAAACTCGACGTCGAGCACCGGGCCGATGATCTGGACGATGGTGCCGGTGACGAGCGGAGTGGCGGTAGCGGTCATTATACGTCTCTTTCGTTGTGCGTTCTGTCATCGATGATCGATCATCGATGATCGATTACAGTGCCGCCGCTCCACCCACCAGCTCGGCGATTTCCTGCGTGATCTGCGCCTGCCGCTGACGATTGTACGTGCGCTTGAGCGCATCGATGAGGTCGCCGGCATTGTCGGTCGCGTTCTTCATGGCGGTACGCCGCGCCGCCTGCTCCGCGGCCACCGTCTCGACCAGCCCGCGATACACCATGTTGCGCACGTAGAGCGGCAGCACCTGTTCCAGCAGCGTTTCGGGGTCCGGCGACAGGATGTAGTCGGGGCGGATCCCGGTGGCGCGCTGCGCCGGTGGGGCGATCGGCAGGATCCGCACGGTGCCCGGCGGCGTGGTGAGCACCGACTGGAACTGCGACTGCACCAACTCGACCACGCCGATTTCGCCACTGGCGTAGTCTGCCATCAGGTCTTCAACGAGGGACGCGGCATGCGCGGCGGAGGGCTTGTCGCCGATGTCGATGCGCTCGCTCCGGAAGGCGCGACCGAGGTACTTGAAGAAGCCGATGCCCTTCTTGCCGACTCCCACCAGCTCGACCGAGTAGCCCTCGCTCTCGAGGGCCTCGATCCGACGCCGCGCTTCCTTGATCAGGTTGGCATTGAAGCCACCCGCGAGGCCGCGATTCGAGGTGAGGAGAATGAGCACCGCGCGCGACGGCCCACCCTTCCCCGGCAGCGCCGGTTGACGGAGCAGCGGGAAGCGCTCGGCCAGCTCGGGGGTGACCAGATCGGCGATCACGTCGCGCAACGCCTCGGCGTAGGGGCGCGCCGCCACGACGCGATCCTGCGCCCGCTTCAGCTTGGACGTGGC
>JBBRGR010000224.1:0-4530 GCA_038223815.1 Gemmatimonadales bacterium | reverse complement strand
TCAATCTTGGCGTCAAAGCCTTAGCGGTTGCCGAATACGACCAAGCACGCCTTATCCCGGCGGTATGCGTCAGTGAGGGCCGTATCTCATTCACCTGCACCTTAGGAGGCAAGCATGAAGCTGCGAGTCGCTGCTATTTTCCTCTCCACGATCATCACCTTCGGGGCCTCTACGCGCTTGATCGCGGAAGCCGAAAGGGAGGAAGCACTTTGTTTCGCAAACCCCACGTATGGATGCATCACGGTTCCCGGCGCTGGCTGCCCGTCAGTTGAGACAGCTACTACACTTTGTAATTCGTCCGGTAGGTGTGGTCGGACCTTGGCCGGTGTTGGTTGCTGGGCACTGGGCGGACTGAGCTGCGACGGGCCGATGGTGACGTGCACCTGGTTCGAGCAGGAGTAGGAAATTGTTCCGACTTCCCGAAGCTCGATTGAATGCTTGGCTGCGGACTCCAAGATTGACCGGGGCGTGCGTGATTGCAACGCTCGGCAGCTTCGGCGGGGTTGAAACAGCCGCATCCCAAGCACGCCCGCTGCCAGTTCACGAGGAACTTCGAATCGGCGGTGAGGTCGCCAACCTCACGACGGTGCACTGGCTAGGTGTGAGTCGGAACGGGATCATTGTTGCCGCGCAGAGAATGGACGGCAACGTGCGTGTGTACGACGCAGCTGGGCGCCCGATGGACGTTCTCGGTCGCCCGGGCGGAGGACCAAGAGAATTCGGATCAATCGGCGTGAGTGGATGGATGGGTGATTCACTCTGGGTGCACGACCCATCTGCAGGGCGAATCACCTTTGTGCGGCCGAATGCCACACTTGGTGAGTCCCGGCCAACTCCGGCGGTTCCCACCGCCGCGCTCCCGAAGGAACTTGCCGGAATGGCGCTCGGCGGGACCGCACCAAGTGCACTCTATTCTGATGGCAGTACCCTCTTCAAGCTCCCTGCGCCCCAGCCCCCAAGCGCAGATGGCAACATCGGCCTGCGCGAGGCTTACTGGCAGATCGACGCCAAGGGCGGGGCACGGCAGATATTTGTGGGCAGTATCGGCGAGAAATGCACCGTACTATTCGAAGGCGGAGCCATCTTCAAGCCCTTCTGCCGCCAGACACTCTTACGCGAGTCACCCGACGGCATGCACCTGGCCGCCGTCGACCAAATGAGCGACTCAATGGTCGAGGTTGCCATGATGCGGCGTGATGGAGGCCAAATCTGGAAACGTCGCCTTGCCCTTGGCCCCAAGGTCATGACCCGTTCTGCATGGGACAGCATTATCGGGAGCCGCACCAAACTGCCGATGGCTCCTGCTGCGCGCGATGCATGGTTGTCGCTTAAGGCCCCGCCCCGTTTTCCGCCAGTACGGACAGTCCTTGTTGGCCGCGACGGCAGCCTCTGGATCGAGGGCTGGGGCACGAACGTTCGGCCCTGGACCGTGCTGCGGCCTGATGGCTCAACGCTCGGCACGATCACCCTCCCCGGCCGAGCGAAGCTGGCGGTGGCGGACCTCAAGCAGATCTGGAGCATCGAGCTCGATGAAGACGACCTGCCGAGCATCGTGCGATATCGGATCGGCAAATAGCCGCCGGTTCGAACAGGCGAATGCTCTGTTGCAGACCGGGCCCCACAAGGCCCGGTTTCTCGTTCATGCCACGATACGCTCCCCCGCGCTGGGCTGGTGATTAGAATTCTGGCACAGGATGGCGGACGGCCCGCCACCATCACCCTCAAGCATGGCATCGAGACGCGCTTCAAGCAGTCGGTTCCGGAAGTCCGGAGCGTCGAGGCGGTCTGAGATCATACAGGACGCAACAATGAGCACGACGATGGCAGATGCAGTCCGCGCGATTCTCGCCCAGGTGCAGAACCCCCGCACCGGGCAGGATCTCATCGCGTCCGGAATGATCCACGACCTGGTCGTGGACGCCGCGACGCGCGAGGCATCGTTCACCTTCCAGCTCCGTCGCGACGACCCGGCCACCCTGGTGCGCCAGACCCGTCAGGCGCTCGGTAACGCCGGCTATCCGCAACCGAAGATCAAGGTGATCGATCCGACCGGCCCCGCGCCCACCACGCATCAGCCACCGCAGAGCGCGCAGGCCGCCGTGCCCGCGCCCACCCCGATGGAGGTCGCCGGGATCGCCAAGGTGATCGCGGTGTCGTCGGGGAAGGGTGGTGTCGGCAAGTCGACCGTGTCCGTGAACGTTGCCGTCGCCCTCGCCGAGCGCGGTTTTCGTGTCGGCATCATGGACGCCGACTTCTACGGCCCGAACCTGCCGCGCATGGTCGGGATGTATGAACGGCCGATGGTCGAGAACGGCCGCATCATTCCGCTCGATGCCTTTGGGGTGAAGTTGATGTCGATCGGCTTTCTCATCGACCGCGATGCACCGGCGATCTGGCGTGGTCCGATCATCACCAAGATCATCCACCAGTTCCTGCATGATGTCGCGTGGGGCGAGCTCGACTATCTGATCGTGGACATGCCGCCGGGGACCGGTGATGCGCAGCTCTCGCTGGTGCAGCAGGTCTTGGTGAGTGGCGCGGTGATTGTCACCACCCCGCAGGAAGTCGCGGTCGGTGATGCGCTCCGCGGTGCGAAGATGTTCGAGAAGGTGAACGTGCCGATCCTCGGTGTGGTGGAGAACATGAGCGGCTTCCTCGATCCGATCACCGGGATGCGTCACGATCTCTTTGGTCGCGGGGGTGGTGCGCGCCTCGCGGAAGAGATTCAGGCGCCGCTGCTTGGTGAGGTGCCGCTGCAGCCCGGCCTCGTCGAGGCCGCCGATGCGGGTCGACCGATCGTGGTGGAGTCGCCGACGTCAGCAGCAGCGGTGATGTTGCGGGAGATTGCCGATCGGGTGCACGACGCTGCGCAGGCGGTCGGCGTGGTGATGCCCATCTTGGAGTAACGCCGCGGTCGTATTTAGCCGCGGATCATCGCGGAATCCACTCCACCTTTACGCCGGCTGCCGACGCGGTGAGCTCGAGCGACACCTTCTGCGTGGCCTGCTCGAAGCCGGGTGTCGTCCACGTATTGCCCACGCGCTCGAACCCATCGGCGTCGAGCGCCGCCAGGAAACGCGACGCGACAAGCTGGACTGCAGTGCCCTCCGGGAAGCGCAGCGTGACGCTACCCATCGCCATCGACACCGCGACCTGCTGATTGCGTCGTGACACGCCGTCGAAGCTGAGCGTGGCCCGTCCAACCCCGCCATCGACTCGGATCGCTGCACACCCGCTGTTCGCCAGTCCGCTCACCGCGAGTTCGCCCGCACCGAGCGAGAAGGTGGCCGTGGTGCACTCCCCCGCGGTCGGCGCGGCGAACCGCACCAGGGTCCGACTCGCCCCGCCACGGACCGCGAGTGACGCGAGCGTCATCCCACCCAGCTCAAGACTTGCCTCACTGGCGCCGAGGTTGGCGGCAAGGATGATCGGGACACGCTGGGCGATGTTCAGCTCGGCGCGCTGATCGAGCTGCGCGCGCGACGTCACGCGGATGCCGGCTCCGCCGTTGGATTCCACGCCGAGGCGCAGAATGCCAGTGCGCGCGTCGTACTCGTTGACAGGGGTGTTGCGGTCGGCGTCGTACCGCAGCTGCATCCGGTACAACTCGCCCGGTCGCGCCGGCATCACGCGCAGGGTGCCGGCACCGAAGTCGATCGTGGCGCGGAGCATCCGCTCCCCGGCAATCGGGCGCGACGACGTGGCGGTGCGCATGGTCTGTGCGGCCATCGACGACCCGCCCGCCACGAGTGCTGCGGCCGAGAGGAGGAGATGCTTCACGCCCTCGGCTCCTTTTCGGGACGCTTGACGGCCGGCACGCCGAACTGTGGCGTGGCCCAGAGGTATTCGTCGGTCATCAACTCAGGGGGAAGGATCCGACCGGCGAAGCGCTCGCGGATACCACCGCGCGAGAGGAGGGCAGCACCGAAACCGACCGTGGCCACGCTCCAGGTGACGAGGACTGCACCGGCGAAGATCAGCGTTCCCGCGATCGGCACCCAGCCGAAGCCGACCCAGGCGAGCCAGATGGTCGCAATCGAGGCCAACCCCGTGTTGACGTAGCGATAGGCGTTGGGCGACACGAGCAGCCCCTGCGCCATGCGTCGGCGGGTGATCGTCTCGCCCATCGCGTGCGCCACGGCGAGCAGACCGCCCACCAGTGCGATGATCGCCAGGAGCAGGTAGACGACGGTCGCGAACGGCACGAGAATGGTGCCAGCGATGGTGAGGACGAGTCCGACGATGAGCATCCCGAAGGTCGGGAGGATCAGCACCTGGCCGAGGAGTCCGACGAGGAACGCGCGACCGAACGAGTGATTCACCGTGTCGGAGACGATCTCCAGATTCGGCCGCCCGAAGGTGACCACGCCGATGCCGAGAATCACCAGCGTCAATCCGATCCCGAGGAGGCCGGCACCACGGCGGGCGACGAGGGCGGGGATGGAGGTGGCTGCGGCTGTGACAGCCGCCGCTTCAAGGACCATCTGACTGCCACTGATGGTGCCGCCGAGCTGCTCGATCTGGCCACCA
>JBBRGR010000223.1:0-4613 GCA_038223815.1 Gemmatimonadales bacterium | reverse complement strand
CCAAGCGCTCACTCTCGTTGTCGAGCGATGAGGTGGCCTCGTCAAGGACGAGCACGGCAGGATCCTTCAGGACGGCCCGCGCAATCGCGATCCGCTGCCGCTGACCACCGGAGAGCTTGACGCCACGCTCCCCGACGATCGTGTCATACCCTTCCGGCAACTGGACGATGAACTCGTGCGCGTTGGCGACGTGCGCGGCGGCCATGACATCCTCCGCTGAGGCCTCCGGGCGGGCGTAGGCAATGTTCTCGCGCACCGTCCCGCTGAAGAGGGCCGGCTCCTGCGGCACGATGCCGATCGCCTCGCGGAGGTCGGAGAGCGCCAACTGTCGGATATCGATGCCATCCAGGAGGATCGCCCCCTCCTGCACGTCCCAGAAGCGCGGCAGCAACGACGCGAGGGTCGTCTTGCCGGCTCCTGACGCGCCGACCACGGCCACGACCTCCCCTGGCGCAATGCGGAGGGAGAGGTCGCTGATGGTCGCCTCCGCAGCGTCCACACGGTAGGCAAAGGTGACCCGGTCGAACTGCACCTCACCCCGGACTGGGTGCGGAAGCGGGACAGGGTAGGGTGGGTCCGCCACCGGCGATTCGGTCTCGAGCATCTCGAAGACCCGCTCCGCCGCACCGATCGCTTCCTGGTACGCCGAAAAGAAGGAGGCCAGCGCCCCGAAGGCCGCCGCGATGCTGACGGTATAGAGGAGGAACGCGACCATCTCGCCCGAGGTCAGCTCCCCCGCCAGCACAAGACGCCCGCCCATCCAGAGCACGGCGGTGACCGCCGCAAAGGTCGTGAAGGTGATCACCCCGAAAAACGTGGCCCGCACCCGGGCACGTTGCAGCGCGGCCCCGACCAGGCGACCGATCCGATCGCCAAAGCGGGCGACTTCCTGCGGCTCCTGCGCAAAGCCCTGCACCACACGGATCTGGCCAAAGGCCTCCTCGGCGAGGGCGGTGGAGTTGGCCAGCTCGTCCTGCACCGAGGTGGTCATCTTCTTGAGCCGTTTGCCGAAGATCAGCGCGGAGGCGGCGACCACGGGCACCACGGCCAGCGCGGTCAGCATCAGCACCGGCTGCATCCAGGTCAGCACGATCACCCCGCCCACCAACGCCAGCACCTGCCGCGTCCCCTCGGCGATCTGATGCGAAAGGATCCCTTGCAGGAGGCCGATGTCCACCGTCAGCCGCGAGGTCAGCTCACCGGTCCGCCGATCCGCAAAGAAGCCCGGCGGCATGGTGAGCAGCTTGGCGAAGAGCTCGCGCCGGAGTCCGGCGACGGCACGCTCACCAGTCGCCGAGAGCCAGTAGGTCTGGATGTAGTTGAGGACGGCGGTGGTGGCGAAGATGGCGAGGAGGCCGAGGGCGATCCGGTCGAGCAACTGGCGGTCGTGGCGTTCGAAGGCGGCGTCGAGGAGTTCGCGGACGACCAGCGGAAAGGCGAGGGCGAGGAGGGAGGAGAGGATCAGCGTGACCGTGGCGATCACCAGTCCCTTGCGGTAGGGCCGCACCCGTGGCCAGAGCCGCAGCAGCGGCTTCGGCGACGGGGGGCGCTTGCGCGGGGTGCTCAGCTCAGTGGTCGGTGTGGGTGCCGGTCACTCCCGGCACCGCGTCCGCCGTGGCTGCCATGCCGAGCTCGATCTCCCGGCCGATATTCTCGCGGTGTCCGAACGGCACCCAGCGATCTACCGCCATGGCGACGAAGAGCAGGGCGAGGTACTGCAGCGAGTACTTGTAGAGCTTCCAGGTGGTCGGCTGGACGCCTTCCTCGCGGAAAATCACCCAGCAGAGCTGCAGGAAGCGGGCGCCGAGGAGCAGGGCGGCCACGCCATAGAAGAGCCCCTGGATCCCGACGACGGTCGGCATGAGCGTCAGCGGGATCATCATCAGCGTATAGAGGAGCATCTGGCGCTTGGTCTCGGGGACGCCCTTGATGTTCGGCATCATCGGAATGCCGGCATTGCCGTAGTCGCGCTGCTTGTTGAGCGCGAGCGCCCAGAAATGCGGCGGGGTCCAGTAGAAGACGATCGCGAAGAGATAGAGCGCGCCGAGGTCGATCGAGCCGGTCATGGCCACCCAGCCGACGACTGGCGGGAAGGCACCGGCCGCCCCACCGATCACGATGTTCTGGGGCGAGGAGCGCTTGAGCCACATGGTGTAGATGAAGACGTAGCAGAGCAGCCCCGCGAGCGCCAGCCAGGCGGAGAGCGGGTTCACAAAGGTCCAGAAGAGTGCGAACGCGATCGCGCCGAGGGTGATGCCGAAGAGGAGCGCCGCAGTGGCGGGCATCCGGCCCGAGGGAACCGGGCGGAGCTTGGTGCGGCTCATGCGGTCGTCAATATCGCGATCGAACCACATGTTGATGGCGTTGGCACCACCGGCCATGAGGTATCCGGCAAGGGTGACCCAGCCGACGAGCCCCCAGGAGGGGAGCCCGGCCGGGGTGATGTACATCGGTGCGATGGTGGTGACCAGCAGCAGCGAGATGATCCGCGGCTTCGTCAGGGTGACCAGATCGGCCGCCAGCGACGGGGCGGGGAGGGCGACGGCGTTCGGTGCAGCATCAGACATCGATCAGATCCTCGGGGCCGCCCCTAGGCGCGGCGGCTCAATGGTGTCAGTATTCCAACGATCTAATCTACCCGGCTGAGAGACCCCCCTCAAGGAATTTCCATGGACGAGCGCCTTCCGCGACATCTCGGGCTCTGGAGTGCCGCCGCCGTGCTGGTCGGAACGACGATCGGGAGCGGGATTTTCCGGGTCCCCAGCGAGGTGGCGGCCGCCCTGGGCGACCCGAAGGCGATGCTGCTGATCTGGGTGATCGGCGGGATCGTGACGCTCACGGGGGCGCTCACGATCGCCGAGCTGGCGGCGGCCTATCCGCGCTCCGGAGGGATCTTTGCCTACATCCTCGAGGCGTGGGGGCCGCTGCCAGCCTTCGTCTATGGCTGGGCCGAGTTGACGGTGATCCGGGCGGCGGCAATCGGCGGAATCTCGCTGGTGTTCGCGACCTATCTGGGGGAGTTCCTCCCGCTGACGGATTTCCAGGAGCGGTTGACCGCCGCCGCGGTGATCCTGCTGATCGCCCTGCTCAACTACCTCGGGATCGGGATCGCCTCGATGCTGATGAACGTGACCACGATCCTCAAGTACGGCGCGATGCTTGGCCTCGGGCTCTTCGCGTTCACTTCGGGCGAGGGGGCGGCCGCGAACTTCGCCACCGTCTCGCCGACCGCCACCGTGACGCTCTCGGCGATGCTGACCGCGCTCGTGCCGATCATGTGGACGTACGATGGCTGGTCGAATCTCTCGTTCATCGGCGGGGAGGTGAAGGAGCCGGGGCGCAATCTGCCGCGCGCGCTGATTCTCGGCACCGCCGCGATCGTGGCGATCTACCTGCTGGTGAACGCGGCCTACCTCTACCTGATCCCCGCCGAGGAGATGGCCGGGATGGGGCGGGTGGCGTCCGAGGCGGCCAAGCGGATCACGCTCTTCGGCAGCGCGGGGGCGGCGATCATCTCGGGCGTGGTGATGGTGTCATGCTTCGGCTCGGTGAACGGCTCGGTGATGACCGGCCCGCGGATCTTCTTCGCGATGAGTGAGCAGCGGCTGATCTTCCCCGTCATCGCGCGGGTTTCGCCCCGGTTCCAGACGCCGTCCGTGGCGATCTGGCTGGCGGCGGCATTGGGCGTGGCGTACGTGATGCAGAATTCCTTTGCGGAATTGGCGGATCGCTTCGTGCTGGGATCCTGGCCCTTCTATGCGATGGCCGTTGCAGGCGTCTTCGTGCTGCGGAAACGACGCCCTGATGTGGAGCGGCCATACCGGACGCTATGGTATCCGATCACGCCAATCATTTTTCTGGTGGCCTCGGTCGGCATGGTCGTCAATGCGTTGATCGCGAATCCCTCAGGGAACGGCGTGACGTTCGGGATCATCCTGGCGGGGGTCCCGGTGTATTTCGTGTGGCGCTTCTGGGAGGCGCGGGCGCGGTAGGGTTTGGCGGTGCGCTCCGCCGGTGGGGTACGACCCCCGCCGGCTTGCGTGGCCATCGGTCATTCCACGCTCCCCCCCCCACAATCCGCGAGCGGGTGCTGGTGCGGCCTCCCCTGCGTTCCGGTCCACACGCGCGCCGACGCGCCCGGGCGGACGGAGATCACCAGCGCGCGCTCCCCGTGGTCCTCACTTCGGGGAGGCCGCACCAGCGCCCGCTCGCACTGGTCACCGCCTTCCTGCCCGCCCCCGAACGTCCCCGAACGCCCCCGAACGCCCACCGCGGCAGCATTCCGTACCCCACCGCAGTTGATGCACCGTTGACTGTGGGTGCGCACCATTGGCAATCCCTGCCACAGTGGAGCGCCCATGTCCGCCCTGCGTGTTGTCCTCGTCCTGCATCCCCAAGCACCACGGGCCGCCTATCGGCGCGACACCGTCACCCTCTGTACCCCGTTTGGCCGTTGGATCCGGGAACGCCTCGCCTCCGCGCTGCTGGACTGGCCCGACATCACCATCGACCGACTCCGGCTCACTCCTGCCCGCTGCACCATCCTGCTCCGCGGCAGCAACGACGCGGAGGTCGCAACGCGAATGCAGGTGATGACTGACGCATTGCGGAAG